>DXVA01000220.1 GCA_019408975.1 Lentisphaeria bacterium
CCGGAGGGGATGATCGACATGCGCGGTTCCAGCTTCGAGCAGACCGGGGAACGCGCGGTCACGGTATCCGGAACGGAGCTTGTTCCCGCATCGAAAAAAACGTTGAAACTGGAAGGCGCGGCGTTCCGCGGATTCCGCTCCATCACGATAGCGGGACTGCGTGATCCCGTGGCTGTCGCGTCGCTGGATGCGATCGAACAGGGGGTTCGGGCAGCGGTCGCAGGAAATATCAAAAATATAACGGAAGACTATCGGCTCCGTTTCCTGCGGTATGGCATCGACGCCGTCGGCGGGCGGCTTGAAGCTCCGCCGGAACGGCTGCCCCGGGAAGCCGCGCTCGTGATCGAAGCGGTTGCGCCGACTCAGGAACTTGCCGATACGGTCATCAGCCTTGCCCGTTCAAGCGCGCTGCATCAGGCGTTTCCAAACAGGAAGGCAACAGCGGGAAACCTTGCCTTTCCGTTTTCACCCTCGGATTTTCACGGCGGGGAGGTTTATGAATTCGCGCTGTATCATCTGATGGATGTGGAAGGGACTGTACCGGAGTTCAAACCTGAAATCATGGAGATCGGAAAATGAGACTTTACGATATTGCATTTGTCTGCCGCAGTAAAAATGCCGGTCCGTTCCAGCTGACGGTAGACCTGATGTTCACGGACCGGGCGTCTTTCGACAGGGTTCTGCATTCCCCGGCATTTACGCCGGAAACAATTGCGGGGCTTTACCATGCGGATGCGTCCGAAGTAATGATCAAACCTTTCGGGCGCATTCTTACCATCAAGGCTGTGATTCCGCGTCTGCACGGCTCCGGTTCGCCTGAAGATACCGACGTGTACGGAAGCCAGCAGCATTTCCCGCTTGGCGCACTGGAAGTGTGAGGGATCACTTGACTTCGTATCGGCAGTAATAAACGGTAAGGGATTTGTCTTCCTTTGTATGGGGCAGTGCAAATCCCGCTTTCGGGTAGAAGCAGGGCGCTTGGAAACTCATCGTGAAAAGGGTGATTTCCCGGCAGCCCAGCTCAGCCGCTTTGAGTTTGATCCGTTCCGGCTGTTTCATGCCTGCGCCCTGTCTGCGGAGAGCCTCGGAAACTCAGAGAAAATCCACTTTGCAGACGGATTCTTTCTCATGGTAAAACAGCCCGCCGAGGATTTCATCCGAATGTTCCGCCGGAATGATGAAAGAGTGCATCGCAGGTTCATCGGGGAGGACGATTTTCTTCGGAGTTTCGCCGGTTTTGGAGCAGTTGCAGGCATAAAGACGGTCGTGGATATACTGTGCGTCGGCTTTCTTGCCGGAAGATTTTCATGAAGGTGCCTTTGTTTCAGTAACGGGTTGAGATATATTTTTTCTGCCTGCGCAAAGCAAGCGCTTCCCCGCAGAGGTGAAGGGAGCCGCAAAGCACCTTACGATGCGGGACTTTCGTCTCCAGCGCCGTTTTCAGTTCTGCTTCTTTGCAGGAAATTCCCGGCGCAAAAGTATGAACCAGCGCCGCCAGTTCCTGCGGTTCACGGCTCGGACGGGTCGAATCCACTTTCACGAAAGTGAACGACGCGGCGAGCGGAACGAGAGTTTTCAGGAATACCGTGCAGTCTTTATCCGCAAAAGTTCCGTAGATGAAATCGAATTTCTCGCCGGGATAAACCTCTTTCAGGGTTGCCGCAAGAACTTCTGCGCATTCCGGGTTGTGAGCGCCGTCGAACACTGTATTTTCTTCAGGGAAAACCTGGAAGCGTGCGGGCCACTGTGCATTGGCGAATCCCCGGGCGGCTTTTGCAAAATCAAAATGGAACCGTTCCGCAAGATATTTGAGGGCACACTCGGCAAGCAGAAGATTTCCCCGCTGGTGCCTGCCCTGCAAACGGATTTTCCTGCCGTCGAACGTCTGATACGGAATTCCGTTTTCGATGATCAGCCCAGCATTTTCCGGCGCTTCCACCTGCCGTATGACGGGCGCGCCGAGTTCCTTTGCGCGTGCCGTGATCACTTCATATGCCTCCTGCGGAATGGAACGCCCGAGAAAAAGCGGAACGCCCGGCTTGAGGATTCCCGCCTTCTCGAATGCGATTTTTCCAATGGTGTCGCCGAGATATTCCTTGTGTTCCATTGAAATCGTTGTAATTACCGTGGCGACGGGCGTGACTATGGAAGTGGCATCCAGGCGTCCGCCCATACCGGTTTCCCATACAGCGAAATCGGCTTCTGCTCCGGCGAAAAGGAGTGCTGCTGCTGCGGTCGTCGCTTCAAAATAAGTGACACGCATTCCGTTTTCGTTTTTCATGGCATCCGCCGCGGAACGGATCTTGTCCAGAGCTTCCGCGAGACGGCTGTCATCGACGGGCACTCCGTTGATCATGAAACGCTCGTTGACGTCAACAAGATGCGGCGAGGAATAGAATCCCGTGCGGAAACCGGCATTCCGGAGTGCGGATTCGAGAAAGGCTCCGGTTGAACCTTTGCCGTTGCTTCCGGCAATATGAATGAAACGGAGCTTCCGTTCCGGTGAACCGATCCGCCGGAAAAGTTCCCGTGTCTGCTCCAGACCGAGTTTGACGCCGAAAAATTCCAGACCGGCGAGCCAGTCCAGCGCCTCTTGAATGTTCCACATGTTTTCCGTGTGCCTCAGTAAAGGATCGGCGACCAGTCCGCGCCGCTGCATTTGGATTTGCCGGAAACCAGCACGCGCTTCTTATTGGTGCGGGTATCGACGATATAGATGACTCCTTTGCTGGAGAGCACGACATGGCGGTTGTCCGGCGCCCAGGAGGGGCTTTCCCCTTCGACCGCAGGTGCGGAGGAATCCGCGATAATGGCGCTTTCATTCTTGGGCCCTTCATAGTCCATGACGGTGGAAAGATCCAGCACCTTGAGCGTATAAGCGCCGAGACGGGCGGAATAAGCGAGTTTATTGTCCTTTGACCATGCGGGAGAAACGGATTCACTGCCGAGCACGCCGGGAATCCGTTTCGGAGTCCCCCCGGCGGCGTTGATGATATAGAGACGCGGGCGCCCGTTGGCATTGGAGACATAGCAGATCTGTCTGGAGTCGGGCGACCATGCGGGGCTTGCCTCCACGGCGCGGTCGTTGGTCAGACGTTTGAGATTGCCGCCTTCCACGTCACGCACATAAAGGTCCATCTGGTTGCCTACGGAAACCACGAATGCGATTTTTTTGCCGTCGGGGGAGATGCGCCCGGAGTTCAAACCGTTCTGCCGGACCAGTGCGCGGCTGCGGTAATTGATCAGGTCATATTCCACCAGCGGCGTGGAGGAGATCAGGAACTGATTGTAGACGATGGCGCGCCCGTTCGGATGCCAGGAAGGTTCGATCGAAAGAGTGTTGTTGTTCGTGAGCTTGATGATGTTGGAGCCGTCGAAATCGCAGATATAGATCTCTTTTTTATTCTTTCCGACTTCCGCCGCGAAAACGATCATGGTGCGGCAGATTCCGGGAATGTTGAACTCTTTTTTCAGGACGGCGTCCACCGCGGCATGTGCGGTTTTTGCCGCATCCCTGCCTTTGGCGGTAACAGTGTACATGGGGGTGCCTGCGCCGTTGGCGACGGTAAGCTCAGCCGTATTGTTTCCTGCGCTGCCTGTTATGACATAATCGCTTGCGCCGCTCCGGACCACGTCGAACCAGCCGCAGTAGCGGAAATCGGACGCAATCTTTCCGGCGATCTGTTCATTGCCCGTGATATTCTGAATCCGGACGGTGGGATTCCCTTTTTTTCCTTCTCCCGTGACTGTAACCTGAGCCGCCAGCGGAAGAACCGCCAGCACCAATAAAACAGCGATGAAACGACGCATAGATATCCATACTCCTGACTTTGTGACTGTTGTTGATTCAGGGGATAAGTTACTACTCTTTTCGATAAGGGCAAGCGGATAAATGAAAAAATCATTTGTAAAATTTCCGTTTCAGGGAAATATTATATGCTCTACCGTGAATCAAACAATTTGGAGAATATTCAAATGGCATTTTTCGAGTGCAGTCTTTTTTCGGAATCGCTGGGAATGGTTTCCAGCGTCAATGTGGTTCTGCCGCAGAAAACATCGGGACAGATCGGGCTGAAAGGAGTGGCAGGCGAGGGCGGCTGCCCTGTGCTTTACCTGCTGCACGGCATGTCCGACGATCATTCGATCTGGCTCCGCCGGACCTCCGTGGAGCGTTATGCAACGCAGTACGGGCTTGCTCTCGTGATGCCCAACGCCCACCGCAGTTATTATACCGATATGGCGTGCGGGTTGAAATACTGGACCTATATCAGCGAAGAACTGCCCCGGCTCATGCACTCCTTTTTCAAATTGTCCGACAAGCGGGAGGATACTTTCGTGGCAGGGCTTTCCATGGGCGGTTTCGGCGCATTCAAGCTGGCGTTCAACTGTCCGCAGAAATTCGCGGCGGCGGCGAGTCTTTCCGGCGCGCTTTCCCCGCTTCAGCTTCTCAGCCGCATACCGGAACGGGCTGCCGAGTTCCGTAATATCTTCGGCGATGCGATGGCAGTGCCCGGGTCAATCAACGATTTGTATGCCCAATCGGAACTCTGCGCGAAAAACGGCGTCGTACTGCCGAAGCTTTTCATGACCTGCGGCACCTCTGATTTTCTCTATGAGGAGAATCAGAAGTTCCGGCGCCATCTGGAAGCCCTCGAAATAGACTTTACTTATGATGAAGGCCCCGGCACCCATGAATGGGGTTACTGGGATCAGAAGATCCAGCAGGTCATCCGCTGGCTTCCGATCCGCAGGGAAAGAATCTGAGAAATATTCCGCATCATCTTTCCGCAGATTTCCACTGGTGCCGTTTTTTTCGGAAAAATATTGAAAAATATTATTTCAAGTACTTGAATTTTTCTTGGTTTTGATTATAATGTAAAGAGAGAGAAATATTTTGAGAGAGAAACGATACCATGATTTCACTGAAAGAAATAGGCAGAATCTGCGGGCTTTCCGAGTCGACCGTATCCAAGGCGCTCAAGGGGAATCCTGCAATCCGCCGTTCCACGGCGCAACGGGTGACGGAAGTCGCGCGCAAATACGGCTATCAGCCCAATGCCATGGTTCAGTGTATGCAGACGGGGCAGAGCCGCAGCATAGGCATCGCTTACAATAACTTCCGCTGTCAGTTCGCCGGTCAGGTCATGGAAGGAATCCAGCAGGTTTTACATGAAAATAATTACGATTCCTTTGTCATTCAATGGGATAAGCTGGTCAAGGATAAAATCGAACTTCTCGGGCGTTTCGCCCGCCGCCGTGTGGACGGAATCCTGCTGTTCCCGCCGGAAACCGCTGATCCGGGCGGACGTCTCGCCGAGCTGCGGAATATTCACAGTCCTATCGTCGTGATCGACCAGCGCTGGCCGGGGCATGATTTCGACTATGTCGGAAGCAGCAACCGGAAAGGAATGTATGAACTTGTTTCCTGCCTGATTGGGCGGGGATACCGGAAATTCGGCGTAATTGCTTTTCCGTCAACAAGTTCGGGAGAGGAACGCAAACGCGGTTTTCTGGATGCGATGTTCGAGCATAAACTGCCGGTGGATGCTTCCCTGCTGGCGGTTGCCGAGGAACCTCTTTTGACTCCTTATGAGGCTGCCCGTTCTCTCCTGGAGCGCCCCGACCGTCCGGAAGTGCTGGTCTGTTTCAATGATTACATCGCCAGAGAGGCGCTCAATGCCGCATGGGATTTGAGGATTCGCGTGCCGGAGGAACTGGCTGTTACGGGGTTCGGCAACCTGCCGCTGTGCGATCTGGTCCGTCCTCGGCTTACCACCGTGGATCAGTTTTCATTCGAGACCGGGGTTGCCGCCGCCCGGCTTCTTCTTGAACGGATTTCAAGCACTGGAAATCCGGAGCGGCGTGATATCGTGATTGAGACGAAAGTAGTCATACGCAATTCAAACCGTTAAGGAGTTAAAATGAAAGGAATCTTTATGATGAAGACGGCAAATCTCCGGAACAGGGGCGGTTTTACCTTGATAGAGCTCCTCGTCGTAATTGCGATTATCGCAATTTTAGCCTCAATGCTGCTGCCCGCGCTGAACAAAGCGCGGGAACGTGCGAAGGCTACGCAGTGTCTTGGAAATGTGAAGCAGTGCAATACTGCACTCCTGCTTTATGCCGATGATTATAAAGGGATGTTGTTGAAAGCTGTTCCAAGCAATAATGTTTACTGGTCAAATGTAATATTCAGAGAGAAATATATACCGAAAAGTGATGTATTTCTCTGTCCCAATCAGAATACAAAGCGTCCTTGGAAAGATAATAGTGACGCCCGTTACACATATGGATTGAATCGTGATATTACCCGTACCGGCAATGTAGCAGATAATTCTGGTTATTATGCTAATATTTATACTGCAATTCCCAAAAAATATGCTTCATCCATTGTCTGGCTGGTTGGTGACAGTCTCCATACTCTTGATATAAAACCAAATACAGTAAAAGGTCTTGCTGTTCTCAGTTGGAACACGGGGAAAGAGGGAGCAGTTTCCCTTCGCCATAGCCGGAAAGCAAATCTGGGATATCTGGATGGCAGTGTCCGTGCTACAGGGGGAGATAAAATGTCAGCGGTTTTCCCGCAATTCCTGGAATGGTATTATAATGACTCTGTCAGGATGCGTGCCAATTAATTTGTTTTGTTCTGTAAAAGATTTGTGAAAATTTAGGAAAGGATGAAAAATATGAAGAAAAAGTGTCTCTTATCTGGCGGTATGGTTCTTTTTTGCCTTGCTCTTTACGGCGCTCCAGCTTTTACCAACCCGTCGTTTGAACAGGGGACGGGAGGGTATTGGATCAACAATCCTTCCGCCGCCAGAATCGATCCGGGCGATTCCACCGATGGAAGGCAGAGCCTCGGAATCAAAGTGGTTCCCGGCAAGACAGTCAGCGTCGTGCAGGGACTCGCTTACGAACCGAATCAATATTACAAGATCAGTTTTGATGTCAAAGGCAGTGACGCCAAACTGCGGCTTCAGGTCATGCTTCAGGGAAAAAAGCCGCTCCAGTTTTTCAATGACCCGGAGCTTAAAAAGGCAATCCGTCTCACGGAGGAATACAAGCGCGTGACTTTGGAACTCGGTCCATTCCCGGAGGCAGTGAACGGCAACGAAGTCAAAAAGCTGATGATTTATTTCAATGTCACCGGCGACAAGGAGGGCGGCAAAGTCAATCTTGACAATCTTTCCGTTGAACTGAAAGCAGCCGCCAGGACTTCGGCAAAGTCCATTCTGAAGAACGGATCTTTTGAGCAGGGGCTGGCGCAGTACTGGGTCAACCGCCGCAAATGCGCGGAAGTTGATTCCACGGCGGCAAGCCACGGGCGCAGAAGCCTGAAAGTGACTCCGGAAGATAAAACCGTCGATCTTGCGCAGGGCGTTCCGGCAAAGCCGGGAGAGATTTACACCATCCGCTTCGATGCAAAAAGCTCCGCTCCAGAAAACGGCCCCGTCCTGAAACTGGGCGTGCTGATGCGCGGCAAGAAACCGC
>DXVA01000221.1:0-4746 GCA_019408975.1 Lentisphaeria bacterium
TACTTAATGCACGCTGCCTTGAAAAAGGACGTGCGTTTACTTTTACAATCGGCATATCGTAAAAAAAGAAGAAAATATCTTTTGTTTTTGAAAATATCATCTTGACAAATCCGCTTTTTTGCGTATAATAATAAAGTGTCATTAAAAACAGGTACACTTTATGCAGAATGAGAGATTCAAACAGCTGAAATACAATAAAGCCCGTCTGGCGATCATGAGGCAAATCGCGGAATCCGGTCTGAAGGCGGGGGACCGCCTGCCGTCTGTACGTTCCCTTGCAGCCTCCCTGCCCTACGGCGCAATTACGATCTCTCACGCACTCAATGACATGAAAGAAGAAGGCATGATCGAATGCCGCCACGGCTCCGGCACCTATCTGGCGCGGGAACTCAAGGACAACCGTTTCAGCAACCACATTCTTTTCATCAATGTCGCAAGGCGGGATCAGTTCATCCCGGAACTCAATGCCGACCGCATACGCCATTATCTGGCGGAACGCGGAATCGGATTGAAGACTTTGCCGGTCTATGAGTTCGGGTTGGATGTCATCGAAGCCGCGAAAAATGCGCTCGGAATTCTGGCGACAGGCTGGCTGACGGAAGATTTTCTGAAACAGGTACAGGGCATCCGTCTGCCCGTGCTGATCGTCGGCAATTACAGACTGAACACAAAAGTTCCCGCTGTCTCGTTGAATATTGAAGGGGGGGCTTACCGTCTGGCAAAAGTATTTATCGAAGACGGGAAAAAGCGTCTGGCACTTTTCTCCACGGTATCCGAAGAATATTATTCCTCCATCTGCTATTACGCCGGATATAAGCGGGCATTGAAAGAGTACGGGCTCCCGGAGCTGATTCTCAGCATGGATGACTTTATGAAGAATGATCCGGAATTCCTCGCCTTTATGAAATCCGAAAATCCCGAAGCGATTTTGATGGAACATTCATGGTATTACAATTTTGCAGCCTGGAGCCTGGACAATGCCTACCCGCATCATCCGGCAGTCGGAATGTTCAATACTCCCTGTGACTTCCGGATTTACCGGCAGAGCAGAAATTTCTGCTGGATACGCTACAAAAGCCTTTCTCAATGTGCAGTAGAACTTCTTCTGGAACACCTCGCCAATGGAAGCAGGCTGAATTCCATAATGCTCAATCCATATATTACAGGAGTCGATGATCATGAATCATATTTCTTATATTAACCATATTGAAAGGAGATAAGATGAAAGTACTGAAGACGGGTTTTACCTTAATAGAATTGCTCATCGTTATAGCGATCATTGCGATTCTGGCGGCAATGCTTCTGCCGGCATTGAATGCCGCAAAGGAAAAAGCAAGAGGCATTTCCTGCCTCAACAATCTGAAACAGGTCGGAATCGGGCGGGAAATGTACGCCGGGGACTGTAATGGCACCATTTCAGTAGGGTACAGTGATTCCTCAAAAGATATCATGTGGTCACAATATCTTTTCGGGTTCAAAGAATCAGAAGTCTCAAGCAAAAAATTCCTTTACTGTCCTTCCCCGATCAAAGAAAATTATACGAAAAGCATTTACACTACTTACGGAGTCTTCTACCGGGGCAATAAATTAGGAGGTTCGCTTCCAAATTGCTATGTCAGCTCTTCCGGCGGAGAAACTTTTCTGCACATAAAAAAGATGAAACAGCCATCCCGCACTTACTTTGCCGCCGACTGTTCCAAAAATGACGGTACCCCGATTGCCATAGGATCGACATTCAATGCAAACGGCGTTCCCTCCAATCAGCACAGCCGCAGAATCAATATCGCATTTCATGACGGCCATGCGGCATCGCATTTGCCGATGGAATACGTGAAAATTGTAAAGGATGTATTTCCCAGTGCCGGAGAAATACGATATGACGTTGTGGCATATTACGACGCCAAAGCCCGAAGGACATTTTGTTACTGATAAAGTGTATCTCCACCCGGCAGAAAACAATAAGAAAAAAACAGGAAAGAAATATTATGAAAGCGACTCTTATACTATTCGCACTTTTTTCAATCCCGGCGTCGCTCCTGTCGGGGGCTCCCGGAATACTGCTGGCTCCCGATGCTTCACAGTATGAAAAATTTGCCGCAAATGAGCTTCAGCGGGTCTGGAAAATCTCCACCGGAAAACAAGCGGATATCATCAGCGGAGGAAAACCGGAGGAAGGCGACATTGTCATCGGAACGGCATCCGGCATCCATATCAAACCTGTCAGGGAACAATTAAACTTCTCCCCGGAAAAACCAAACGAAGCCGTGATCCAGGAAATAAACGGCATACTTTATCTTGCCGGACAGACACCGCGCACTGCGGTCGATGCTGTCATGCTGTTTCTGCGGGAAAATATCGGGGCACGCTGGCTCTGGCCGGGAACAGACGGTGAATTCATTCCAAAACATCAGGACATTACTTTCAAGAACTTGAAACGCCGCTGCATCCCGGGTTTTCCGGAACGCTCTTTCTGGCTCTGCGGCTATGACCGCCGCCCGGCGGATTTTGAGATCTTCTTAAGCAGAAACTTTGCAACCACCGGGGGCTGTACAGAATACAACCTGCCGTATCCTCCTAAAAAAAGGAAAGGAGAAGTCGATTTCATTCAAAAGCGTATTCTTGAACGCGGCCTGGAAACAAGATACGGCGGGCATACGACATTCCACACGGTTCCATTGAAAACACGTCCGGAACTATATGCACTGCGCGAGGGGAAACGCTCCGCCAGGCAACTTTGCTGGAGCCACCCCGACAACCCGAAACTGATCGCGCGCCATATGGTTTCTGTGGTAAAGAAATTCAAAAGCGATATTCATTCTTATTCGCTTTCCGTTCATGACAATGAGGCGTATTGCCAATGCCGTCAATGCATGCAGGCAGTCAGGCAGGGGGGGTATTCCCGGCTCTATTTTCATTTTGCCGATGCAATAGCCGAAGAAATAAAAAAACTGCACCCCGGAGCCCGCGTCGGTTCCCTTGCATATCTCGCCTATGCCCGTCTGCCGGGAATCAGGCTGAAACATCTTGACTGGATCGAATATTGCCCTTATGCACGTTGCTTCAGCCATGCGGGAGACCAATGCCGCCCCAACCGTATCTCCTTTGCGGAAGCGGAGAGATGGTGCAAAACAGGAATCAATGTTGCAATCTACGGTTATCTTTTTGATGCTCTCTCGCCGGATGTCGCACTGCCGTGGGGAAACATTATCAAAGATGAAGTGGTCCGCTATCGGCAGATGGGTGTCATAAGGCTTGCACCGGAACTTGGATTGCCGGACCCGGCAGCTCCGGCAACCGGTCTGCATAAATACGTTACCTGTCGTCTCGCGATTTATCTCTATCTCCAGTTGATGTATCAGCCGGAACTGACGGTAAAGGAAATTATTCAGGACTGGTGCGACACCGCCTATGGCAAAGAAGCAGGCGGAGACATGCTTGCCTATCACATGGCGATGCTTGATGCTTTCGGACAGGTAAAAAGTGATCTTGCCGGAGTCTTTTCACGCCCGAATGCAATCTCGGAGGAACTCTTTGCCGTCCCCGGGCTGGCGGAACGCTGTGAATCTCTGCTGAAAAGTGCGGAAAGGAAAGCACAAAATCCGCGACATCTCAAAAATCTGCATACAGAAAGGCGTCTTTACGACAATCTGAAAAAAGCCGGAGTTTCCACGCTGCATGAAACTTTTTTCCCTGTACCTTACCGTCCTGATACGAAATCAATGGCAAGTCTGCCGCTCGGCAGAAGCGGTGCGTCCATCCACTACAACCCGGATGAACTTGTGCTGGATATGTTTCCGGAAGGCGAAATCAGCCTTGCAACTCCGCATGATGAAAGGGCGGGGACTCTGCACCGGATCAAAATCTCAAACGGACAGCTCTCTTACACTGTTCTTGCCGACGGCAGGGAAAGTCCCGGCGAAGTTTCCGCATTGAAACTGGAAAACGGGAACGAATCCGCCACTCTGCGGATTCCGTTCCATGCACTCAAAACCGCGCCGCCCCTTTCCGGCGAAATCTGGCGGTTCCGCATTCGGAACGGAGCAGGCCTCTATCCGAAAATACGGAAACATCCGCCGGTAAATTCCGATCTTGCCTATGCGGTCTTCATGCCGAATGTCAAAGAGAAATTCCATAGAATGCTTGTCATGCCGGATCAGAAAGATTTTGAACGGCGCACACCCGGAATTTTCCGCGATACGGCACACCGATATGGTTTCGCCGTTGACTTTGCACTGATCCCGCAGGACGCGGAGCGGAGTCTGGATGCCTACGATGTGATTCTGCTGAAGCTCAAAACCGGAGCTCCGTCGCCGGAGTTCTTCCGGGACGCCCTGCTGGATGCCGCGAAACGCGGCGCGCTGGTCATCCTTGCCGGAGAAAAAATGAAAGTTCCGCTGGAATTGTCTTTCGGAGATGCGGCTTACAGTTTCCAGGAGATCCCGGTTCTTCTTTCCCCTACGGTCAAAGTTGTCCCCGAACTCCGCAAGCAGGTCATGGCACCGCGTGACTTCCATCTGGGAAACCGCTATCCGACCTCGTTCGCTCTCCGTCCGCAGCAGCCGGAAAACTGGCAGCCCCTGTTTACGGCGCTGGACAAGAAAAAACAGGAACAACCGATCATGCTCTGGCGAAAAGTCGGAAAAGGCGCGATTCTCGTCACCAGCTGCGAAATGGGGCTTTTTCATGGCTGGCGCCTGTTCGGCGATCTTGCTCCGACGACACCGGAATCCACATTCCGCCTGATCC
>DXVA01000221.1:4769-7470 GCA_019408975.1 Lentisphaeria bacterium
TAAAAAAGACAGGCGAAATCTCCCGATACCCCCGTATGCTCTGCATCGGGGGAGTTCACTTTGAGCGCCCCCCATGTTTCTTTCTTGTGAAGTCCGGCAGTTTCATTGTATTTTCTGACTGCGGACATTTCAAAATCCTGTTTTCATAGTATATTATGCGCCCTCAATGAAACAGGAGAAAGAAAAAATCATGGTTCAGGAAATTGCAGAAAACGCCTATTATTATGAATTCAAACAGGGATCATGGGTTCCTGCCGACTGGCAGATTGTCCGCAGTCCGCGCTGGACGGATATCAGCCACTGGGAACAGCATGAAGACCACATCGCAAACTATGTTCCCGCCGACCTTCGCCCCGAAGACATGCAGATGGGACGCGACCGCACCGGCGAGAGCTATATCAGTATGCTTCTCCGGGAACCCGTCTGCGGAAGTGCGCGCATCTCGACGGTCTGCGCTTTCGACGGACGCATGGCTCCCCTGCTGGTTTTCTCGCGCGAACTCGGACCGGTTCACCATGAACACCTGGAAGTCGTCCTCTATGATTGCGGCATCAATCTCTGGCATCACTTCTATAAAGACGGCAAACCCTCATGGAAGCTGCTCTCTTTCATCGACCTGAATCTCAAAGTCGGTGAAAAGTACAAACTGTCCGCCGAAATGATATTCAAGAAGAAGGGTAAATTCCTGCTGATGGGCTGCAACGGGCATACCTTCGGATGCCGGCTTGCAGACGACTGGCCGGAGACTTATTATGTCGGATTCACCGCTTGCGAGGGGCGCAACCGGTTCTATAACTTTACGCTGGTCTGCGGAGAAAACCGGACACCCGTCATGGAAGAGCGCGTATCGGACTGAACATTGCGAATTCAGGCGGAAACATCCGTCATGATTTTGAGGAATGGAAAGAAAGGAAACAGGATTTCTTTCCATTCCTTTGCAGAAAACCGGTATCATTTCCTCCCTGGAAAATTGCAAATGTCCTGCGGCTGCTCCATCCCACCGCTTTTTTCCATATACCGGTCCTGCACTTACTTCAACTTCAGCACAGTCATTTGATCGGGAGTCATTTTGAAGCGAAGTCTGGAAGCCTGCGGATACATGATCTTTGTGAAAACATTTTCCGCGCTGTTTTTTTTCTTCAGATTGAGACTTACTTCACCTCTCCACGGAATGGCAAATGCCAGAAACGGAGGATTGACATAAATAAAGGAATCCTCTTTTACATAGAGATGAACACCCGCTTTCCCCGCCATGATGCGATACAATGTTTTTGGAATGTCTGTGGTGCCGATGAAAAGCGACGGTGCCTGCGCCGGACGGAACACAACAGCAGGCGAGCCGTTGCTGTAATTGGCCAGCACGACATCTCCCGGTTCAGGCCGGGGTGACAACGTCGGGAAAATTCTTTTATCCTGCCCCCACTTCGCAGGCAGTCCCCATGCAATCCCTTCTTTCGTGGCATAAACCTGAAGGGTCGTCTCTCCCGATACTTCTTTTACTTGAAAACCTGTCAACTCCCGAACCGCCTGCAATGAAAACCGCCCGGCGTCCAGATCAATGTATCCGGGCGCCCAGCACCAGACAGAAGCTGTTTTCCTGCCGATTTCCCGCAGCTTGTCCCGTTGTTTTCCATCAAGGGCATAGGCTGCCAGGAACAGGTTCAGGCGGGGCTTGATTCTGCCTGCAATAATATCGTCAATGATATACAAACCTGTGGCTGCTCCGATTCTGGAATATTCAAAACGGGTATAGGAAATCAGCCGTAAGGTGGTAGACCTCCATGCAGAAGCGGAATAACAGAATGACATGGACAATCCGTCCACCACGGAGGCGATTTCCGGAGCATATTGAGGCAAATGCAGCTCTTCTGCAAGTTTCTTATATGTCGACATATCCTGCCAGAGATCGGGGTCATTGTACCAGCCGCGCCCGTAGAGATCCATCCACCATGTTCCGAAATTCCGCGTCAGATTCAGCATCATGTTGCGCTTTAGAATATGCCTGGTTTCCCGTTTGTCTTTTACATGCAGATCACCTTTTCTCTTCTGCCAGTCATATTGTATGTATGTTCTGGTGTCGTCTTCATTCAACCAGAGTTTTCCGGCCAGCATAATACTGTCTGCCGGCGCCTGTACTCCCGTCGGGCCTTGAACCTCCCTCCCGTGATAAGAAAACGGTGCAACCAGGATGTCAATATCCGGAGATTTCAAAACCTGTTTCAGTGCCAGATGCCCGGATGATCCGGGGCCCAAATCCGGAAACCCGGAAAGCTCATACAGATAACCGTAAAAACAGAGATTCAGCCGCTGACGCCCGGATTCCTCCTTTACAGCTTTCGCCATACAGCATGCCAGGTCAGCCATGCTCTCCTGCAGAAACCAGGAGAAATCAGTGATCCGTCTTTCGTTCTCAGGATTGCGCAATCCCGTCTCCGGAGTCCCTCTCCGCATTTCCTCCGTGGGAATCTGCACGGCAGACAGAATGACGTCTTTGTCTTTCCATGCCTTCTGAAGAGCCTTATCATTCACATATTTCTTTTTCAGCCAGCGCCGCCACGCCTTCAATGTATGCGGATCGTACCCCGCCGTTTTTTGGGATATGATATCATCATATATCCATTCCTGCGTCAATCCGCCGGCCGGATGGTAACCCGCCATATTCTCCGGGAAATTGCTCTCACAGTAACGGACCACTCTCCTT
>DXVA01000222.1 GCA_019408975.1 Lentisphaeria bacterium
CTGATTCTCCTTTCGGGTTGTTCACTGAAAAATCCACCTGCCGGAAACGGCGAATGCCGGAGGACAGGTGGATTTCAACAACCCGAAAAAGATGCTGCGTCTTCCGCTATCGTTTCCTTGTGCTTATTTCGGCAATTTTCTGAAGCAGTCGAATGACTGTGACAGAATATTTCAGCAGCCAGTCGTCATTTTCCGGGTCCACTTTTCCGTTAACCATCTCGTGGATATATTGACTTCCATCTCTGCTTTCCTCCTGCCGGCAGCCAGAAAGTTCTACTGAAAATTCTGAATTACCGCAGCAAATCCTCACAGGTGCAAATATTTCAGGTGACAGCATGAAGAATTCCATCCCGAGCTTCCCGGCATGAAAAAGCTGTCAAACCAGTCCCTGCGTTCTTGATATCTCTGCCGAAACCTCCGGCATCAGTGTAAAAATATTTCTATCTGCTTGTAAAACAGTATAGATCAGATTATTTTATCACAATATGTTAATAAATATGCCATTAAGCATGGACGCGAAATCATGAAAAATAATCTGAGGACAATCTTTGATGAGTCAATGGGCGGCAAACCGCGCAAACAGCCTGCGGTTTCCCGTCCCGTGAAAATGAGCCTGCGTCCTTTGTTTCTGATTCTCTTTCTACTGACCGTGCTTTCCGGGCTTGCCGTCTGCGTCTGGCTGGGGTGGACATATGATGTGCGGGACATCTATTATGCCTGGCTGATTTTGCTTGTCTATTCGCTCACCGGAACTACTTTATTCATGACAATATGATACCGGACACAACTTTTGCAAAAGACCGTTTTTTCTTCAGCGGCGATAAAAGGAACGCCCGCGCATTTCAACGGAAAAATCCTTTCCGGATGTATGAAGCGAACCACTTCAGGATGTTTTTTATCCCAGTTTTCACTGGTGGATGCTTGGTGAAAGGCTGATCCAGAACTTCAGAGTATAACAGAATCGGAAAAAGCCTCGAAAATGAGTTACGACATATTGGAGAGAATAGCGATTCAGAGTTTTTGAGCATCCAATCAGAAATGTATCAATTTGCCTGTAATTCAACTCCTAAAAACAGGGAAGAAAAGGGGGCAGACGAAAACTATTTCTGGGAAGGAAGTCGGACGAAAAGACAAGAATACTAATCAAAAACGAAGAAAAATCATAAAGAAGAGGAAGAAAAATCTGTCTCCCAGCGGATATGATACTCAATTTCCGGCGGATTTCAGTATTCAGCCGCACCAGAACGTAAATCAGCAGGAGAACATTTCAAATGCTTTTGAAAGGCCTTCCACATATGGCTGGAATTATAGAATCCGCATTGAGAAGCGATTGCTTCATTAGTCAGCAAGGTGTTCTGCAAGAGTACCACAGCCTTGCCGATTCGCAGTCGTTGGAGATATTCGGTTGGCCCTATTCCAAACATAGCCTTAAAACGCCGAAGGAGTGTCCTCGAACACATACCGGTGGCTTTAGCATAATCCGATATCCTGATCTTACTTTCATGGCAACGGGCTTTCATCATTCCAATAACCTTGTTCAAACTCCAATTTTCATCCGTGTGTATTTCCTCCAGGCAATAGCGGGAGAGTAAGATTACTGTTGCAATGAAAAGCGAAATAATCAATGTTTGATGTCCATGCTTCCTGCGCCTCATTTCGCCCCGCATATTATCAAGCAACATTGTGATTCTGGTTAAATCGTGAGGAGTAACTCTGCCTAAAATGCCAGAAAAACTATTTGTTTTTATGTCTTCGCCGGGGTAAACGTGATGCAGAAAGGAGGATGAATTCAACATCAGCATGGGAACCGGAATATTCGAATTGTACAGGATGTTGTAGCATTTTGTTTCAGCAGTAATTTCCGAATAAAAATGCGTAGCTCCGGGATGTATGAGGAAAAAATCACCTTTTTTCAGTTGATTTATCATTCCACCGCAGTGATGTCGGATTGATCCTTTGGCAATCACTACGATTTCAGAAAATTCATGAGAATGCATGGCTGTTCTGGTCTTATCCGAATTATCACCGGTATTGTTTTTTTGTGTCATGACAGTTACAGAAATCGGGAAATATTTTTCCTCACCATATTCGGAGTATTTTAACTGATTCATAGAAGCACCTCTGTTTGTCTGTAATATAAATATGATATCTGAAAAATCAACAGATACAAGAACAGTATTCTAAGAAAAATAGTCTGAAGTATAGATGATATTGTCTTTTATATAAATTTAAAAACTCTTTTGCAAACTTATAGTATTAAATATCAAAATATAAATAAACAATAGGAAAGAGGATGCAGTATGAGTTGGATCGACTGGTTGATTGTAGCTATTCCTGTGGCTTTCATCATCGGATTGGCATATTATTCCACACGATATGTCAAAGGGGTCGTAGACTATTTATCGGCAGGAAGACTTTGCGGGCGTTATGTACTGACGGTCGGGGATATCGCAAACGGGATTTCCATTCTTTCCATCATATCCTACTGCGAAGTGAAATATAAAACCGGTTATGCTGTCGGAATTTGGGGAGCGTTGCTGGTTCCGCTTAGTCTTACTCTAGCGGTTTTCGGTTATTGTCTCTACCGTTTCCGCGAAACAAAGGCACAATCATTCGGACAATTTCTTGAAATGCGTTATGGGAGTAAACCACTACGCGTTTTTGCTTCATTCCTGCGAACTGCAGCAGAGTTGCTGGCCCATTCCATTATGCCGGCGATCGCGGCGCGTTTTTTCATGTATTATCTCGGCTTTCCTGAATATATTTTGATTTGTGGATATAATGTTTCCGTTTTTGTTCTGACGATGATCATCTGTCTTACTCTGGCGATTTTCATCATTTGCTGTGGAGGCATTCTGAGTATTGTCATAACTGACACCATACAGGGAATGCTGTGCATGCCAATCATGGTTCTGATTTGCGGATATTTATTATGCAAATTCAACTGGGGAACGGAAATCGTTCCTGTTTTGATGGATCGTGCGGCAGGACAAAGCTTTGTGAATCCTTACAGTGTTGCGCATCTAAGGGATTTCAATCTCTTCACGCTTCTGCTTTCCGCAATGACACTGATCCTGCATCGTGCATCTTGGCTCGGAGGTGGAGCTTCCGGAGCGGCAAAAAGTCCGCACGAACAGAAGATGGCCTCAATTTTAAGCACTTGGCGTGGCTTTTTCTCTCCATTACTTTATGTTCTGCTATCGCTTTCTGTACTGGTAGTGCTTAATCATGAGAAATATTCTTCGCAGGCGAAAGATATACGGACAGAACTTTCCCATCGGGTAGTCAGGGACATTATTCAAGACAAAACCACACAGGAGAAAGTTCTTGCCAACTTCCGAGTAATTCCGGAACAGAAACATCGATTCGGAGTAGATGCACCTCTTTCTGATAACCAGAATCTTGAAACCATTTATATTGACACTGCACGTAAGTCCTTTGAAGGTCTTCCGAATGCCGCTTATTTGACACAACAGTTCCGAACTCTGTATCAACAGACTATGATGTCAATTACCATGCGTCATGTGTTTGGAATCGGACTAATGGGCCTGTTTTGTCTGCTGGCAATTCTTGCCATGGTATCGACGGACGACTCTTTTATTTTCAGTTCGACGCAGACAATCGTACAGGATATGATTCTCCCGTTTTTCAAGAACCCTCCGTCTTTCCGCTTGCACATACTATTGATCCGTCTGGTTACGATAGGAATCGGCATACTCTTTTTATTCTGTTCGTGCTTTCTGGCGCAGATAGATTATATAGAATTATTCATCACAATCATTCTTTCCGTATATCTCGGCGGTTGCGGACCAATGATGATCTTCGGCTTGTACAGTCGTTTCGGCACGAAAGCAGGTGCCTGGAGTTCTCTGCTGAGCGGGATGCTGTTGTCGCTGACCGCCCTGTTCCTGCAACGGAACTGGAGCGCTGTCATATACCCGTTTCTGGAGAAGATGAAATGGACCGATACTGTTGGAAATTTTCTTGAAAGAATGTCGGCCCCTTTCCATCCTATTGTAATCTGGAAAATGAATCCGGAAAAATTTCCGATCAACAGTTACGAATCATATTTTCTGACGATGGTGGTTTCATTGTTGGTCTATATTGCGGTATCCTATTTTACCTGTCGGCAGCCATTTAATCTTGAAAAAATGCTCCACCGCGGGATTTATAACGTTGATGGGAACGCTAAGGCAAAAATCGACTGGCGTTGGAGCAATCTTCTTCGACTGCTGGCAGGAATCACCGACGAGCATACGACCGGAGACAGAATTCTGAGTTGGAGCATGGTTATTTACTCTTACGTTTATCAATTTTTCTTCTGTTTTCTGTTGATTATCCTCTGGAATACTTTTTCTCCATGGTCAGAAGAATGGTGGTCGAAATATTTTCTCCTGACGAATATTATTGTGCCGGCCGTTCTCGTTTTGATTACGGCGGTCTGGTTCACTATAGGCGGCATTACCGGTATCCGGCAGATATTCCACGATCTCAAAAATCGTATTGCTGATCCATTGGATAATGGAATGGTTCAAGACGGCATATCTCTGGCAGATAAAGCAAAATTCAAGATTTTAGCAGAAAAAGATGAAGAAAAAGAATCGTGATAGATACCGTTGAAATTTATTATATTTACATTGTATTTGAAAATTTGAAGGAACTTGATAGAAAGTCTGAATTTTAGATTATATTGTCTTTTTTATATATTGTCATTTTCGGATTTTAAAGTATAATTTTAGAAAGAAAGACAGGATGTTTATTCAAAGATTTTTCTTAGAACATGTAATCAAAATACTCCCAAACAAGATAAAGAAAGGAAGGAAGATGAAAAACCAATCGTTTCTACTGACTCTGTTGGGCATTACAGCAATCACGGGAATGGCAGCTGAGTTTAAGACGGATTTTAAGAGCGACGACATTCCCGGATTGAAAGTCCAGCGCCGGGCACTGATCGCGAACGGTGCACTGAAATTTTCCAACGGTGGATCGGCTGAACTGGAGTTCATCGCGGCTAAGCCGGTGACCATCGCGTTACGTCTCCGCATCACTCAGTTACTCGACTCGAAGAACAATCCTTATGTTGGGATTGCGCTGAATGGAAAAGACGGCGGGAGAAATCTCCTGATGCTGCGTCCGGACGGAGTCGCCATCTCCTATTTCTACCAGAACAACGTCCGCGATACAAAAAGCGGTTTTATCAGAAAATATACTTTTATAAAGGATGAATTTCTCAATGTGGAATACATCGTGGGCAAGGCTCGGGTGACTCTCTCCATCAACGGTGAAAAGATTGCCGAGGGCAGGTGTGTGAATCTATTCCCGGTGACCACGCTTTCTTTCATGACTTACAGTCTGGAGTGGGAACTCGCCTCCATCGACCTCCGTGAGATGCCGGAAGCGGAAGCACCGCGGGCGGTGACCGGAGCGGAGGAGAAAAAATAATGAAAATAAGATTTTTCGCCGTCATATTCATTCTCTTCGCCGGTTGGGTGGGGGCAGAGGACTTTTCCGTCGATTTCTCGATGAAAGAGATCCCAGGTATGAAGATCGTCCGGGGAGCCGCGGTCAGGGATGGCACTCTGAAGTTCCAGAATGGCGGTAACGTTTCCTTTGACGTTGACGGCGGGGAACCTTTGAAAATTTCGTTCCGCATGCGGGTGACCCGTTATTGTGCGTCCCAAAATCCGCCGGCTTGGAATCTAGCGCTTTCCGGGGCGGACGGACAGACAGGGATTTTCCGTTTCCGGCAGGACGGGGTTTTGGAATCTTATTTCTACAAGAACGGGCAGCGCAAGGGTGGACTGATCCGGAAATTCACACCGCTGGCGGAAGGAGTGCTGACCGAAGTTACACTTTTCCTCTTCAGGAACTCCCTTTCAGTCCGGATCGGTGCCGAGGAGATCGGTACGGGCAGACATCCCGGTTTTCTGCCGCTGACAAGTTTTCAGCTGACCACCTACAATCAGGAGATGGAGTTTAACGCGCTCGCGCTGGAGACATTGCCGAACGAAACCTTGAAGACGGTGGAAAAGCCAACGTTTGCACTGGATTTCGAAAACGAGGCCGCACCGGGTTTCAACGACCGGGGGGAGACGGTCTTTCCGGCCGGGGCGGCGAATCTCAGCTTTCCTGCTGGAATCGAGGGCAGGGGGCTGTCGTTCGCTGTCGGAAACGGAAAACTCTCCTATGAGCTGGAACCACCTTTCAACGCCAAGATCGGCGGGCTGATGTTTTGGGTCCGGATGCACCATCCCTCCGGGGGGCAGATCTTTGAATTGAGTGACGGCAAGGAGTCGAAGCTGACGTGCCATATGGGCGGCGACCGGAGATGCCGCATTTCGGTCAAACGCAAAGACGGGGGCAAACCGCTTGACTATATCCGTTCCATTCCCGGCGAAGTCGGCGACTGGACGCTGATCGCCCTGACCTGGGATGCGGATTCCAATTCGAAATTCTTCATCAACATGCTGCCATACCCGGTTGATTTCGTTCCGGGGCAACGCATGCCGGATTTCATGAATGCGGATGTGGACAATATCCGGCGGTTAGATTTTCTGACGAATCCCCGGAGCGGTTATATCATTGACCGGGTCCGTTTCTTTTGCCGTACCATCAAAAACAGCGACGTTTATGACGAATACCGCCGTTTCATGCCGTTCGACATGGTGCTGGCGCAGACGGTGGTACCCGCCGGCACGCCGACCGAAATTACCTTGCAGGCTGCACCGGGTGGATTCTATACGCGTCCGGCTCCGGTGGAGGGAAAAGCGCCCGCCGGGGGTGTCGGCCAATTTTCCTTTGTCCTCAAAAATTCACGGGGGGAGGTGCTGCTGCGGGAGAAGCGGTCGCTCGCCATCGATAAGCCCGTGGATATCCGTCTGAAGGCGGTGACGCTCGCAACCGGGAGCTACCGACTCGAATGCACCGTCAACAATGCTTACAAACGCACCTTCGCCATCGACAGTTTCAGTTCCGGTTATCGGGCGAACAGGTCGCCGGCGGGAGTGCGGACTGGGCGGCTTCTGTTTTCCCGGAAGTTCGACGACCCTGTTGCGCCGTGGATTCTGAAACAGGGGGAACTTCGCCGTTCTCCGGCGGGAGACTATCTGGAGGCGGGCCGTAGCAAGAACGACCGCTTCAGCATCGAGATTCCGTTTGAGAAGGAACAGCTTGGAAAGCCGGTGGCGCTCGACATTGTCTGGCCGGACGACAAGGCCCGCATGATGGGCTGGTATATGTATCCATTCGGTTTCAGCGTCAACCGCGACCGGCTTCAAACCGGAGTTTCCGCCGGGAACGAATTTCCCAATTCCGGCGAAATGCAGACGACGCGGCATATTTTCTATCCCGGTGCATCGAAATACCTTTTCGAAGCCAGAACCATGGCTCCGGACATGCCGGCGGCCGTCGCGG
>DXVA01000223.1 GCA_019408975.1 Lentisphaeria bacterium
GCTGACGATATCCGCGCACATGATGCCGTCTTTGAGAAGGTTCAGGTGGTTGTAAAACTCCAGACACCGGAAATTGAAATACTCCCATCCGAGCACGGTCCAGTACAGATTGCCCTGATCGTAGACCCCCTGATAGCCGATGTTATGGATCGTCATGATGGAACGGCAGTTTGCAAAGTTCCCATACCCGGAATAGAGACTGCTGCGCAGGTAGACGGAGCAGAGCGCACAGTGCCAGTCATTCAGGTGGAGGATATCCGGGTGAAGCCCGAGGGCGAGAATCGCCTGCATGACTGCGCGCGAGAAAAAGATGAACCTCTGCGCATTGTCCGGGTACTCCGAGCCGTTCCAGTCGTAAAGGGTCGCACGGTCGTAAAAACGGTTGAACTCGATAAAACAATAAGTAAGATTCTCCTGCACCTTCAGAATCCGGATCTGCGCCCACTCGTTCCCCGCCCCGAACGGCACTCCGAGCATCTCATGCACAGAATCGAATTTCAGGTTCAGCTTCGCCATCTGCTGCGGATAATACGGCATAATGACATGGATCGAGTGTCCCCGCTGTGCCAATGCCTTCGGCAGAGCCGACGACACATCCGCCAGTCCGCCGGTCTTCGCGTAAGGAACCGATTCGCTGGTAGCCCATACAATATTCATAATTAACCTCCGGTTAAAACAATTGAACAATTGAACAGGAAAACATTAAAACAACTGAATGTAAAATACGTCTTATGATACAAGCTGTTTCTCCCGTTGCGATTTTTGTGCAGTTTGAACTGATTTGATGAAAATGGCGGTCAACTCATCGCTTTCATTCAGGAGCGCGTCCAGCGCAGATGGAGATTTTACCAACGGCGCTTTCTGAATAATCCGCAGCCATACCATAGATTCCCGAAGTTCTTTCAATGCCAGTTTCACTTTATGAATAAAATCTTTCGCCGACTCCGCCCCCTGTGCTTCCGCATAATTTGCTGCGACGGCAGTCCCGCTCCGCAGCAACTGATCGTAAATATGTTCCTTTGCAGGTCCCGGCACAATAGCTTCACAAACCTTAATGATTCTGACAGAATACAAAATCAGCCGTTCCATCAAATCCTGTCCGTTCCTGTTCCCCATTCCATCAACTCCTTCAATTGTTCAATTGTTCAATTGTTCAATTGTTCAATTGTTCTTACTTCCCTGTTCCCTGCCAATCCTTCTTACTTCCCTGTTCAATTGTTCAATTGTTCTTACTTCCCTGTTCAATTGTTCAATTGTTCTTACTTCTATTTCTTCCTCATGCGTTCCCGGAGATCTTCAAGCACTTTGACTTCTTCGGGAGTCAGGCTGTTGATGCCGGTGCGGGAAAGTTTGTCAAGAATCCGGTCAACCTCATTGCTGTTGACGGGACTTGCGTCCTTCGCGCGGGGAGGAGGATTCGGGTTGAATGTATAGGTCGGGCGTGAGTTCTGCGCCGCCGTTTTGCGTTTCGTGAAGAGCAGGTCAAGCAGTTCCCAGCTGACATGTTTCCGGGCAAACAGTTTCATGAAAAGGTATCCGCCAAGAAAACCGCCGACAATCATAGAGGAATAAATCGAAAGCTGTGTAAAGAGCAGATAAAAAACAAAAAAGACTATCGCCATTGTTTTGATCTTGATCGGGAAAGGAATGAACAGAAGATACATCTGCATGTTCGGCAGGATCATCGCGGACGCCATGAGAACTCCCATGACCGCGCCGTAACATCCAAGAATCGGAGTATCCGGGTACCGCCAGGCGAAAGCCAGCAGAAGAAGATTTCCGATCACGCCGCTGAACAGATACAGGCAGATCGTCTTATGAGGACCGAGAACCGGAGTCGACAGATTGCCGAAGATATACAGCGTAAACATTCCGAAAAAGAGATTCCACGGATCAAAGTTGACCAGGAGCGAAGTCACAAGCCGCCACAATTGAAAATCCCGCAGGGTGCCCGGCGTCAGCGCCAGAAAATTCACCAGCTGCGTATTCGCCCCGCCGCGGGTCAGAATAAAAAAGAGAACGGTAACGCAGATGATACCGAACAATGCTATATTCCCGCTCTTCGAACGCGCCTCAAAATCGTTGTTGTTCATGGGTCTTCCTGTCTTTCTGTATTTTCTTTAATAAGGAAACGTAATATACAGTGCGGTTCCCGAAACTTCAAAAGAGAGTAAAAAAAAATATGATTTTATAGATATGCCCCCTTGACAACAGCTCTTTTTTAATTATAATCAAAAACAAAACGGAGAAAGTGTAACCACACGATGAAATTAAAAAACAAAATAAAGATAAAAAAGAGGATCGGAGATGAAGAGAATTTTCACATCGATTGAATTTCTGATTAGGAAAATGTATAAAAGGGGGCGTTGTTTTCCTCTTATTCAAATGTCCACCTGTTCTAATGTTGAATTGTTCAAATGTTTTCCCGTTCCTTCCACCTTCCGTGTTCCCTGTTCGATATTCTTATTTCGCAAAGGGAAAATACTGATATTCACACTAATAGAACTTCTTATCGTAATTGCAATCATTGCGATTCTGGCGGCGATGTTATTGCCGTCTCTGAATAAAGCGAGGGAATCGGCAAAAAGAATATCCTGCCTGAATAACCATAAGACAATCGGGCTTGCGGTCAAAATGTACGGAGACGATTATCAGGAGTGGGTAATGTCGCGCGCCTGCTGCGACCTGGTGATAAGAGGATTAAAACCTTATATGGGATATAAAGCCTGGAGCTGCCCCGCCGCAAACTTTAAAACATGGACTCCGGACGGGAAATCCAATCAGCATATCGCGTGGGAGCATGTGCTCGGCAATTCGGGACCGAAATGGGGGGCAATCAAATTCAACGAATTGAAATATCCCGGTAAGGTTACCTATGCCGCCGACAGAAAAGAAATGACTTCAAGCGATACCGTCAATAGTTACTATTATGGTTTTGCCAGTTTTGAATCCTATTACGCCAGACATATGGATGCCAGGCACAATGGCAGCTTTAATATGGTTTTTCTTGACGGAGCTGCGCTGAATTTCCGTTATCCTTTGAATAAAGGTGCCTGCCAGACTCTTTCTGCATACCGAAAGGGATATTCGCCTGATCAATACTGGAAAAAGAATTTCTGACAAAAAAGGAAAACATTTATGAAATACCTGATTTATACAGCTCTGCTCCTCCCGCTTTTCACATCCGGATTCGAAATCCGATTGCCGGAAGATGCCACCGTTGTGGAAAAAAAGGCCGCAGAGGAACTGAAAAGCCATTTGGAAAAAATGACGGGGCAAAAGGAACAGACCGGAACGGAACCGTGTTTCCGTCTCGTCCGCCTGCCGGCGGAAAACGGGGAGTCATGGCGCATCCAAAGCATTCCCGAAGGCATTGAACTGAGCGGCGGAAGACCGCGCGGAATACTCTATGCAGTTTATCATTACCTTGAAGATGTATGCGGAGTCCGCTGGTGGAATCCGTGGGAGGAACATATCCCTGCACTGAAAAAATTGCCTGCGGAAAATCTGAACCTTGCGGGAAATCCCGCATTTGAAGTAAGGGAAATTCATTCCGTTTACGGCAATGACGACGGCAGATTTTCCGTCCGGAGACGTTTAAACCATGACGGAGTCCAGCATATAGCCCCGGAGTACGGCGGATACCGGCTTTTCGGGCCGCCCTATTTTGTTCACACTTTCGCAATGTATATTCCCACCACCACGTATTTCAAAACGCATCCGGAATGGTTCGCGCAGAGAAACGGAAAACGGGAAAACGCGGACGGGTCCGGCGCCAACGGCACACAGCTCTGCCTGAGCAACAGGGAATTGAGGCAGGAAGTTCTCAAACGTCTCCGCATGTTCATCAGACAGGGCAGAGAACGTGCGGCGGCTGCGGGAATGCCGCCGCCGGAAATTTACGATATTTCGCAGAATGACAATCAGCGGTATTGCCAATGTGCGGAATGCAAAGAACTCGCTGCGAAATACGGCAATACGCAGTCCGGCGTCCTGCTGGATTTCATCAATGAGATCGCCTCGGCAATCGCAAAGGAGGAGCCGAATATTCAAATCTCCACGCTGATTTACCAGTATACGGAACAGCTTCCGTCCAATATCCGCCCGGCAGAGAATGTATTGATCGTTCTCTGCGATACCTTGAGCAATGCGGCCCGTCCCGTCACGCTGAAAGACAATCCCTACTTCCACAAACGTCTCGCAGACTGGTCGGCAGTCGCCCGGAACCTGCGAATCTGGGATTACTGCGTCACCTATCAGATGCCCAATGAACTCCCGTATCCGAGTGAATACACCTATGCCGACGACCTGAAATTGTTCCGCGACTCCAATGTGAAGCAGGTTTTTACGGAAATGGAATATCCTTTGACCACGGATGCACGGGACTACAAAGTTTACCTGCGCGCAAAATTCCTTGAGAATCCCGACAGCAGTTTTGAAGCGCTCAGCAGAGAGTTCACCGACGGCTTCTACGGTCCCGCCGGCAAACTCTTCCGTGACTACCGCAAACTTCTGTATCAGGCAGCACAAAAGACGCATCCGCATATTTCCATGTATCCGACACCCAATGCCTATACACACCTGACGCTTGATACGATGGAAAAGGCACACGAAATCTTCGACAAAGGCGATCAGATTCTGTCCGGCGACAAAACACTGCTCCGTCGCTGGCGCCACGCCCGTCTGTCGCTGGACCGAGCCTCATTGATCCTCGGAAAGAAATTCATGGGGGAATACCTTAAAAGACATGGCAATCTTGACGGTTATCCGCTGGACCGAACCAAAATATCAAAACGAATCCGGGAAACATGGCGGGAACAGGCTGAAATGCGTCTCCGCCCGAAAGAGCATGCAAAATCAATTTCTGAAATGGAAACGGAAATCAAAAAGTTCAGCATGCCCGTCAATCTGAAAACACTGACCGCTCCGGAAAAATTCAGTCATATTCCGGCGCAGGAACTTTTTGACTATACGCTGGAGACGGCATCCCGCTGGAAAAATTCAGTAAAACTGGTGGAAGACCCCGAATCAGAGGCAGGAATCGTCGCCTGTCTGGAGTTTCCGAATGAAGACCCCGGAACCAGACTGGAAAAATACAGAATGCCATTGCTGTTCGGCATCTATTCTCCGGAGCGGAAAAAATCAATCTGGGCAAAGCAGCTCTCTGCGAAAGAGGTGCGGGGACGGGGCTACCAATGGTATAAACTCGGAACTTCGCGCCTGACGTCGGACTGTTACATGTTCTTTTTCTGGAGCTGGTATATCCAGCAGGGAATTGCCGATGGTTTCGATCCGAATCAGGAAAACCGCAGATTCGACATCTGGCTCCGGATGAAGCTGACCGGTCCCGCCTACCCATACGGCAAAAAAGACGAAAAGAATGCCATATGGATTGAACGGGTCGTACTCGTCAGGAAATAACAAACATGGCTGACATCTCATTTTCCGATATTTTTACTGTCTGCGAGCCACTGTTCCACAGCGTTGCCGGCTGTTTTACAATATCAGATCTTTGAGAGTCAGCCATCGTTTTTGCACATTTATTCAGCATCGTCTTTTACCATGGGAACTCCCGGTTCTTCCGTCAATATAACACGTGACGCCTCTATTTTTCAAATACGAATCGGAAAATAATGTTTTCCAGCTGAACCTGCCTCCTGTTTCCGTTGTCTGTCATGAAAACAACAAAAGGGGGATATATGAATCATAATTTATCACAGCTGATCCTGCCGGGCTGCGCACACTGGAGCAGAACTCCCGCAGAAACACCCATGACAGTCGAATCCGCCGGAATCGTAAACGGCAGAATCGAAGACCGTTTCGGAAAACGGGGAACCGCCTTCCATCAGGGAATGCCCACCTGTTCCCTGCCGCTGTCCATTCAGAATATGCCTGAAGGCACCCGATGCTTCGCGTTGCTCCTTGCCGACTACGATGCAATTCCCGTCTGCGGATTCGCCTGGATACACTGGATCGCGGCAAACATCAAATTTTCGGAACTGCCGGAAAACGCATCCGAGGAGTATGCAGTCGATCTGGTTCAAGGAGTCAACAGCTGGGCTTCGCCGCTGCTGAAGGAAAAGGCGCTCCCGCCGGAAAAGGCATCCTGCTACGGGGGAATGGCCCCGCCGGACCGGGCGCACAAGTATCATCTGACGGTCTACGCTCTGGATCAGGTTCTGAATCTGGAAAACGGTTTTTACCTGAATCAGATGCTGGACGGGATGAACGGGCATATTCTCGCGGCGGCGTCCCTGTGCGGTGTCTATTTCGCGGATTGACAAGAAAAATCCGGTTCGGACTTTCGCTTTGTTCCGAACCGGATTCCATGGATCGTGCAGAGAGATGCTTATTTGAGTCCGAGGACATCCTGCATATTATAGAGTCCCGGCTTTGCATCCGCAAGGAAACGCACAGCACGGAGTGCGCCTTTCGCAAACGTGTCGCGGCTGGACGCTTTGTGCGTAAGCTCGACACGTTCGCCGTTTGCCGCAAACATGACGGTATGGTCTCCGACGATATCGCCGCCGCGAACTGCGTGCATCCCGATTTCATGCCGGGTTCTTGCTCCGACATTGCCGACCCGGCCGTGACGGACATCCTTGTCGTAATCCCAGCCTTTGACATTCGCAATGACTTCCGCAAGGGAGACCGCCGTTCCGCTCGGTGCGTCTTTTTTCTGATTGTGGTGCGCTTCAATGATCTCGATATCGAAATCATCGCTCAGCGTCTGCGCCGCAAGCTTCGTCAGATAGAAGAGCAGGTTCACGCCGACACTGTAATTCGAGGCGAAGACGATCTTCGCTCCGGCATCCGCCAGTTTCTTGAGTTCCGCCTTGTCCTCCGCCGTGAGCGCGGTCGTGCCGATCACGATGGACAGCCCTCTGGATGCGGCAAGGCGCGCATTCGCAATGACGGCTCCCGTGCTGAAATCAATCACGGCATCCGCCTGATCGACCAGCCCGGCGAAATCATCCGTAATCCTGACGCCCTGCGGCGCGACTCCGGCGACCGCCCCCGCATCCAGCCCGAGGAATTCCGATCCCGGACGCTCCGTCGCACCCGCCAGTTTCAGGTCTTCTGCCTCCGCGATGTTGGCGACAAGACGGCGCCCCATTCTTCCTGCCGCTCCGGTAACAATAATTCTGATCATAATCAAACCTCCGGTAAAACTGTTATTTTCCAAAGCAGGTAAATTACTCCCGGAACCGCGCGCTATCAAGTCTTCCGGCAAGTTATTTGACGCTTTTTCCCGATGCGCCCTGATATTTCTAATGAAAATCTAACATTGGCAAATTGAAAACAAAATCCTGCCGTTGTATAATACGACTTTTATTATTAATAATAT
>DXVA01000224.1 GCA_019408975.1 Lentisphaeria bacterium
CGCAAGTTTGTCGATGGCATTGGCTGTTTTCCCGTTTGTGATCGCTAATACGGAGACAATCGGCGACTCGCCGAGGCAGGCGCAGCGGTCGAGTTCGCGGTAGAGCAGTTTTTCAAGGGATTTTTCCGCGCTCATTGCCGCGAAACGAAGCGTGGAAACATCTTCCAGCGTTTTGCCGTCCACGAGTTTTTTGAGTTCGACGAAACGGCGTTCCTGTCTCCACGGGAGGAGTTTTGCGACCGTGCCGTCTGCGAGTTTGAGTTCCGCGCCCGCGCCGATGTAATCGGGAGCGGTTGCTGTGAGTGTGCCGTCGGCTTTGACGGCATACTTGTCGCGAAGCCACTGGAGAGCTTCGTTCATTTCTTTGATTTTCATTTGATTCTCCTTGTTAGAGATGATTCTGCATTTCTTTAAAATGTGTCCGCGATCGGAAAGTAAAGTGTTTTCCGTCCGATGCTTTCCGCCAGTTTGCCCGCGCATCCCTGAAGATTCAGCATGAGTTTGTTGGAGTCATGGCCGCCCTGAACCGGAATGAATTTGCAGACAGGATGCCCGGGATCGGCGGAATAGGCTTCCAGAAGACGCTCTTTCCTGTAAAGAAAATAGGTCCGGCCTTCCAGTCTCCATTCGTGTTCCGGCTCGGCAAAGAGTTCAAGCCATGTCTTGGCGGAACGTATGCACTTGCCGTTGAACTCTCTGCCCTGCATATAGATATGCTGAACCGCATATACGATTTTCTCTTCCTGATTTTCCGGTTTGCACTTGCGCAGAAATTCTCTGCCCAGTTTTGAGGCGTCCAGGCGGAATGTGTCCTTTTTCGGAAAATCCTCCGTCCGGATTTCATTGCTCCGGTCCGGTTCATAAAGCTGCCAGCCGCAGGAGGCATATACGGGCGGCTTGTCCGTGTAAAGCGGCATCATGGGACAGTATTGATAATGCGTGCGGCAGTATTCCAGAGCGAATTCCTGAAGTTTCCGCGCATATCCGCGGCTGCGGAAATCCGGATCGACTCCGACATCGCAAAGCCCCCCGCAGGGGGTTACGACTCCCTCAAACAGGAATTGATAGTCGTGAATCCCGACTGTTCCGATATGCTGTCCTTCCAGATTCGCACAGAAGAGTTCGAGATCGTAGGGGAACGAGCGCATTCCGCGTTTCAGGCGCGGTTCCCAGAAATCGGGAAAACAGCGCAGCAGCAGCGGGATCAGCTCGTCAAAATGCGAAAGCGGAAATTTTGTGATGAACTTCGGCATTGCCTTACAGACTCTTGATCAGGGGTTTGTATTTTTTGAGATAAGCCGCGTTCTTCTCATCGCCTCCCGGCGCGTTGGCGCTGTTCCAGACCGGCGGAACGATGCCGCGCTCAATGCAGATTCTGACCGTTTCAATTTCCAGCAGGTGCGCGATGGTGAAGTCCACTACATTGGATACGGGCGCGATCGGCGTATCAAGCCCGGGGATGTTCACGATTGCGTCGCCGACAGGATTGTAGTCGTCGATGCAGACGTCCGCGAAATCGAAAAGATTTTTGCCGGACGGGTGGCGGATAAAGTGATCCGCCGGCATTTCATTCTGCCAGTGGGAACTTGCCACGGCAATGATTTTCACGCCGCGCTTTTTTGCCTCCATTGCCGCGTCGATTGTTGCCGGGTTGATGCCGATATTGTGGAAAATGATCAGCAGGTCGTCTTGCCGGAGATCGTAATATTTTACGATGGAACTGCCGAAGTTCACGGTGCGTTCCAGCTCCAGATATTTCAGCGCCTGATTGAAGACTGAGAGCGCCGTTTCCATGATCGGGTTGATGTTGGCGAGTCCCCCTGCACGGAAGAACATTTCCCCCATGGCAAGCGTGGTATGCCCGCCGCCCGCATAAACATTGATGAGTTTGTCGTTCTGAATGGCGTCCGCCATCATGGCGGCTGCCTTGTGAATGTTGTCACCCTGTTTTTCGACGACTTCCTGAATGTTGGCGAATACCTTTGCGACGTAACCGAAATCATTGAATTTAGCCATATGACTTTTCCTTTATCTGATGATTTTTTCTGTTTCTTCGGCGAATTTCTTCAGCGTTGCGGACAGATTTTTGAATGCTTTTGCATGGTTCGGCGCCAGTGTTTTGAGAGGCGTTTCATAAAACTTGTCCCGACAGGTCGCTTTTCGGGTCGTCCTTCGTTGTAACGGAGAGCTGTTTTCCGGTGGCTTTCCGCCAGATTGCGGCGAATTCCTCCGCCGCGATTCTGTAAATGCCTTCGTTCTTCGGGACGAGGATCTTGAGCATGAATCAGACTCCTGTTTACTTTTTCAGGACGCGTTTGTAGTTTTCACCGATGGTGTCCCAGAGTTTGAGCGCGTCGGGTGCGCCTACGACAGTTCCGTAACCGCCGCGATAAGTCCATGCGGCAATGCGGTCCACACCAGCTTCTTCTGCGATATCCGCCCACTTTGCGACCTGCGCCCAGTCTTTCGGCTGTTTGTAGTACCCCATAAGCCAGCGTTCGGATTTTTTGTTGTATTTCTTCGCGATGGCGACCGTGCGCTCGGTGATGTCGCGATAGAAATCCTCCGGCAGCGCCCAGTTCACTATCGTCGTGGAGAATACGTCGAAGTAAGGGCACGCCGCGACCATGTCCCAGTTGTCGTAACCGCGGTATTCGGAAACATAATAACCGTTCTGTGTTGCGTGGACGCAGCAGGTGATTTCCAGCTTCGGATTGATCTCTTTCAAGGCTTTCGAGGTTTCGGAAAGCACGACGAGCGCCTCGCGCCAGCGGAACAGTTTGACGTCGTTTGTCATATAGCGCGGCATGGGATAGCCGTAGTAATCCTCGAAACGTTTGCGGCAGACCGGGCAGTAACAGGTCCAGTCGTCCGCCACGCCGCCGGTGATGGAGGCGATGCCTTTCGGGAAAGCGTAATGCGGCTCATCCCAGAAGAATCCGTCGGGATTGGTTTCGCGCGCCAGCGTCACGCAGAAATTCCTGAAGTAGTCGCGGTAGCTGTTCGTGTTGAAACATGCATACGGGAGCTTTTCGCCGGTGAGCGCGGAGACCTGACGGTTTTCCACATTGTCCTGCAGAAACTTGCTGACCTGTTCCCCGCCGAAGTATTTGCCGTTGCCCCACGGGTCGATCAGGACACGCAGCCCCATCTCGTGCGCCTTTGCCACGATTTTCGGAATATTCGGGCGCCAGAAGTCGAAATCGAATTCCGTGACCGCCAGAATGACGGTGGTGCATCCGTGTTCCAGCATTTCCTGAAAATCTTTTTCCGCGTGCTCCACGTAATTGAGCCCGTAATAACTGATTGCCGTCTGTGTGATTGCCATTTCCGTTTTCCTTTTCCGGGTATTTTTTTTATACGATTGTATTGAATATTTCCTGTGCGGCTGCCAGGCGTCCTTTCCATGATTCGAGCGAATCTCCGAAGCGGTTCGTCAGCAGAATGAGGAAACGCTGTTTTACCGGATCGACCCAGACCGCCTGTCCGGTCCAGCCCGTATGGTGAATCGTTGAGGCGGAACAGCCTTCCGGAATGAAATCCGGCGCCATGTTCCAGCCGAGGGAACGCCGCGGCATTCCTTCGGGCGCCTGATTGGTGAAGAAGAGTTTTGCGATATCCGTTTTGAAAAATCCTCTGCCTTGATTCAGCAACATCCGGCAGAATTTCGCAAGATCGGATGCCGTGGAAAAAATTCCCGCATTTCCGATCCGGTGCGGCGCGATTGCCCGTGCTCCATGATCGGAAATCACACCGGGAGCCGCATTGATTGTGCGGATTGTCCGCGGCAGGGCGCCGTCAACGGGAGCGCCCCATTTCGTATCGTTCATGCCCAGCGGGCGGAATATCCGTTCCTCAGCAAGCTGTTCGAGCGGCTTTTTCATCACGTTTTCGATCAGGAGCCCGAGCAGGATATAATTTGTACAAGTGTATTCATATTCTGTCATCGGCGGTCGCACGAAATCCAGGGAAAGAATCGCTTCGGTCATTTTCCTTTCCTCGCCGGGGAAATACGGGTAGTTGATTTGAATTCCCGAATAGTGCGTTGCAAGCTGTCTCACCGTGACCGGGGCAAAAAGCCTGCCGTGATACGTAAGATATTCGGTGAAGGGCGCATCAAGGTCGATCATCCCTTCTTCCGCGCAGAACGCCAGCAGAACCGCCGTTCCCGTCACCTTTGTGAGGCTGGCGATATCGAATACGGAATCAAATTGCATCGGGATCTGTTTCACGCGGTCGGCAATGCCGTATGCGCCGCGGCAGAATTCTTCCGTTCCGGTTCCGCCCAGAACGACCGCTCCGTCGATCAGCCCCGAATGAATCTGATCCGGAATTTTCATTGCCGTTTTCCTTTCTGCTGAATGACGGTGCTTCTCCGAATGACCAGTTTTGAGTCCAGGTAACGGCGGACACCGCTGTTGAGAGAATGAAATTTGATTCGAGTGTATAAAGTTTCAAACGCGAGCCGCGCAATGTCTCTGTCCGGATAGGACACGGTTGTCAGCGGCGGATAGGTTTCCGATGCGATGGGCAGGTCGTCAAATCCGGCGATCGCCACATCTTCCGGAATTCTGATTTCCAGCTCATGGCAGAGATTGATGGCACGCGTGGCGAAAAGGTCGTGATAGCAGAAGATGCCGAGCCTGCCGCTGCGCTTTTTCTTCAGGAGCTTTGCCATGTCCGCACGGCATTTTTCAGGTGAATTGTAATCCGCCTGGATGATTCGGTCCTGCGGCAGGAGAATTCCATGCTCAAGCAGTCCCGCGCGGAAGCCGAGAAGCCGCTGGTCATTTTGTTTTCCCGCCTGCCCGATATATGCGAAATCTTCGATTCCCTGTTCGATCAGATGCGCCGCCATCTGCTGCGCGGCTTTCTGGTTGTTGACCAGAACCGCATCGCAGTCCACGGATTCAAGCTGTCGCCCGAGCATGACGTAAGGGACGTTCAAGGTGTCATAGAAACTTTCCTCCTCCGGTGTTGACGCCCACGGGCAGATCATGATGCCTGAAACTCCCTGCCGGCAGAACATTTTCAGACGTTCGCACTCCGTTTTGAAATCGTAGTTGCTGGAGGCGATGATCAGGCTTGCTCCGATGGAGTGTGCAAATTCCTCGGCATGGCACGCGAGTTTGGCGAAATAGGGACTCTCCAGACAGGTTGCCATGAATCCGAGGAGCATCCGGCTGTTTTCCTGTCTCTGCGGCGGTGTCAGGCGGACAATCCTGTAATCTCTGCCAGTTTTCTGAATAACGCCGGATTCTTTGAGTTCCCCGATGATGTGGAATGCGGTTTTCAGGGAAATATCTTTCAAGACGGTGAGTTCGCGGGTTGTGAGAAAACGGTCTCCCGGAACTCCGAGTTTTCCGGCTGCGAGATCGATCAGAAGTTCCCGCAGAATTTTATCTGTTTTCGTGACGGGCATTTCTTTTTTGTTATACCTTTTGTTATTCTAAAAATATCTTTTATAGTATAATTATAGTCAAACAAAGTGATTTGTCAAGGGCATAAGAGGAGAAAACGGAAGATTTATTAAAAAAACAGGTTTAATACCGCGATGCTTTGCATTGCAAAAATAGCTTCGTGCAGGACTTTCAGTCCTGCCGCGTTCCAGCTGAATAAGCTGGTCGCCGCAGGCGAAATCCCCGATTCCCCCGCTGCTTGCGGCAGGGAAGTTCATTCTAATTGGGTTCAATATCCCGATCTTTCAGGTTGGCTTTGATGCGGAAGAGTGCGCGGCATTCTTCCCTGGCCAGGGGCTTTGCCCTTGTCGTGGTCCAACTCCGATGTGCTGGTCGTGCAGGGCACGAAATTTCTGCCCGGAGATTTCGTGTTTCCGGCAGCCCTCGAATCAGGGCTTTCGACATTGTTCCCGCTTTTCCGATGCTCCGTATGTTCTTCATCGGGGCAGTCCATTTGCAGCTTGCCGTTTTTGCCGGTTCTGCGATGGTGGCAGGATTATAAGAAAAATTTTATATTGATTTTTTTACAGAGATTTTTTTGAATGATAAACGCAAGTATGAATTCTGTCGTCATCTCAGGAAGGTCAAAGTGGCTCCTGTGATCGAATAGACTATCAGGATCAGCCATGCGTAGTAAATGTCGTGAACATCATAAGTAAATTCCAGCCAGATACATACGGAGAGACCGAAGAGAACGGAAAGAATGAACAGAATCAGAAACAGAGGGCGCAGACTCACTTTTCCAGTTTTTACCGCATTCGGTTTCTTGCGCGGCCTGCCGCCCATCGACTCATCATAAATGGTTCTCAGGTTGTTTTTCATGATTGTGTATCCGTGATTAATGGTATATTTATTAGTATGAATGATAAAATAATCCGATTTATGATGTTTTACAAGCGATAAAAAATATTTTTATCTGAAATAATCATTGATTGAAATCCCGGACTGTCCGGGCGACATTATAAGGGAAAGCCTGTTGTTCATCTTCTCTGTATTGCACTTAATGAAGTATTGCATTGGCGGAGTATGGGAATATGTTGCTGCTGATGTTCTGCATTTGACGCATTACTTTGCATAAGCTGGTTGTCGGAGATGCGGAGTACCCGGGCTGTTCATGGAAGGAAATCCGGCGTCTTTCCCGATGTGCAGAGGCGGTGTTTCCCGGGACTTTGTTCCTTGTCCGCCGGCGGTGGGAGAACAGCGTTCCCTTACATGCCGGGGCAGGCGGACTTACCGCCTTTGAATGTTTTAGCGGGCATTGCTCCGGAAAAGTTGTTTTCTTTGAAAAAATCTGCTTTTCTTTGATTTTGCCCTCTTGACAAAACATAAAAATATCTTATAATAATATAACGTAATGCATAAATGAATTAGATGGCAGGTGTCGATATGTATGATCGCCTGAGAAGCGAAAACGGGAAAAAAACGGAGAAGGCGCGGAATGCGCTGATCAGTCTGATCCGTGATCGTAAGTTGCAGCCGGGAGACAGGCTTCCGAATCAGAAAGAGCTGATTCAATGTCTCGGGCTTTCCGCAACCACGGTCATGCGCGCAGTCAATGCCTTGAAGAGCAGCGGGTATCTGGATGTCCGCAACAAGGTCGGAGTATTTCTCCGGAAAGCGGAACTGGACAGTTTGATCGGGCGCACCATCGGGCTGACTTCTCTTTATCTGGAAGGAGGAAGCCCGTTCTATTGTTATCTGGTTCTGGCAATTCAGAGCCGTCTCCTGAAAGCCGGATGCAAGACCGTCAGCTTTTTCCGCCGCGAAGTTGTGGAAAAAGCATATCTCAGGCTCACTGATTGTTTCGGGCTGAAAGAAGCTCTGAAAGAGAAATCTCTGGACGGCATTGTTGATGTC
>DXVA01000225.1 GCA_019408975.1 Lentisphaeria bacterium
CTCGCAGCAAGTATTATCATTTTTAGAAAATTAGGCGTTATTTAGGGATAGATTCTAAGTATTCAGTAATTGTGCAACCGTATTTTTTACGGAAAATGCGCCCCAGATAAGTAGAATTGCGACTTAGGCGTTTGGAAATTACAGAGGTCGAGATATGATCGGGAAAATCAAGGCGAATCATCTTTTCAACAGCTTCTGCAAGATATTCACGAGTATTGTTGTTTGTGACCGATACATGATGTATGATTTCATTCAAAAGCAAAGCAAGAAGCAAATCACATGCTTTCTGATTGTCATTCTCTCTCTGTTCTCCGAGGAGAAGAGTTGAATACTGTGCGAAATGCTCCGGACGGGATACTTGTCCTGTCTGTGGAAGCTGCATAAGCTTTTTTGGATTTCCCGAAAAGTGAAACCAGAAGAATGAGAGATCTTTGGAATAGTTGCGAAAGCCGCCATGACGGCGTCTTGGGAAAAGCAGAAGATAGTCGCCGGAGTTCAGTTGGAATTTTGTATTTTCTTCATAAATAAAAAGTGTACCGGTTCGAATGAAAATCAGTTCTATGCTGTCTATGATTCTTTCAGGATGTTTTCCACGACCTCTTGAAATCAGGAGTCCGCCGTTGTTAAATCTGAATGAAGGCCTCATAAAGTTGAAATAGTCCCCTTTTTATATGAATTTATCATCTTGCAGAAACAGATAATATGCATATAATATATAACACAAACAAGGAGGATACAATGAATGAATTTCACAAAAAGAAGTCATACAAGGCTTTCTCACATCACCACTTGGTCTATTTCACTATTATAGAGCTCTTGGTCGTAATATCCATCATTTCAATACTGGTTGCACTTCTGCTGCCTGCTCTTTCTCAGGCGAGAGAGGCGGCAAGAGGCATTCAATGCACAGCCAATCTGAAACAGGTCTCCCTTGCGATGCAGCAGTACATGGTGGATAACAACTCGTTTGCCATCACCTGTTCATTGCCGCTGAAAACGTGGGCAGCGATTTTGGCAGATGGAGCCTATATCAAAAGTTTGAATGAGCCGATTCTTTATTGTCCTTCTTTACGCCGTCCCAGCATCGGAACGACTTCTCAATACAAGACCTATGGAAGTCTTTATATCCGCTTTGACTCGAATGCCTGGAAAGAAGAAATCTATGGAAGTTTTATCATGCCGTATGCGGACAACGGAGTTTTATATAACGTGAAAAGGCTGAAATGTCCATCGCAATTGCCGCATTTTATGGATACGATCAATCTTACCGCCACGCCAGCCTGTGGCAGCTGGATGGCACAAATGCGCTCAGGAGCGGCTAACCGCAATGAAGCAGTTTCCTTTCACCACAGAAGACTTGTTAATACAGTGATGTTTGATGGACACGCCAAATCAAATAGTATTCAGCAGATGAAAGAACTTGGCTGTACCTGGGGTGCGGTCCAGGGTATCGTTCTGGATTTTTAACTCTAAGGAGACAGCCAATGTTTAGATTTATAATACCGCTTCTGTTTACCGCCGCCGTTGCAGCTGCAAACTCAGTCACGTTGTACGATTTCATGAAAGAACACCGTCCGATTCCTTGTTGGCAGGGAAAAAAACTTGAACAAAGTGCAACGTGCAGCGATGACGGGCTGTATGTGCGCTGGAATACTTACAAAAGCAGAGTCTGCATTTTCGGCGAGCCGTTCAAACGGGAAATCCCGTTAAATGAGTTTGGGAGTGCTTTCTGCACGTTTGAACTGGAAAATGAAGTGCCATCCATTGTCAATGAGCTTTGCATTCGGTTCATTGACTCCAAAAACGAGGTGTTTCAATGGCGAGTTGCAGCGGATCTTCGAAAAAAAGGACTGCATCGAATTACAATCCCGATGACACAAAAGAATTTTCAGGTGTCATTCCGGGGAAATAACGATAAGAAGATTGATTTTCCAATGTATCTTTACTCCTGTCTTGGTGTTGCACCGAAAGACTGCGGTGAGGCGTCCATTCTTGTCCGGAAAATCACCTATGAAGCGAATCCGGTGAACTCTGTATTGGATTCCGTGAAATTTGAACTGGAAACTGGAACTGTCTCGCGGGTTCTGAAACCGGGAGAGGAAAACAATTTGGCATTTCTTTTATGCAATCCCAGTAAAACCGCTTTGCCTTGCCGGATGAAAATCGAGTTCCGGGATTTCTTCGACAATACGTTGACAGAAGATGCGACTTTGTCACTCCCAGCAGGCGGAACATTGAGATACATTCCGAAAATACGTCTGCCGTTTTTCGGACACTGGACTGTACATCTGCGTCTGGAAACAATGGATGGCTCTGCATTTGCGGAACGGAAACGGAGTTTTGCCTACATGACTCCTGCAGGACCCGGCACACTGCGGAAAGAAGGATTCATTTTTGGCATCTGCATTCCCGGCTGGTATGACACGAAAATCTTCCCTTTGGAAGCGGAAACTGCGGCACTCTGCGGAGCCTCTGCACTTCGCCTGAATTTCCGCTGGCGCGAATTGGAGCAAAGTCCCGGTGTCTGGAAAACAGCCAAGCTGGACACTCTTCTTGGCGAATATGAAAAACGCGGAATTGAACTGATGCCGATCCTTTCTAATCCTCCGGTTTGGGCAAGAGCAGAAAAAAATGTTCCCATTAGTCTGCCCGATCACGACAAATGGCGCAAATATATCCGATATTTCTTCCGGAATTACGGAGACCGAATCCGTTATTGGGAAGTATGGAATGAACCGGACACTTTCTCGTTCTGTGGGTTCAACGCTTCTGAATATGTCGAGTTGCAGAGAATTGTCAGGGAGGAACAGAAAAAATTTGCCCCGCAGACGAAACTGCTGACCGGTGGATTTGCTCATGCCCTTCCCCAATACAATAAAAAAGGTTTCCAGGAATATGTTCTTGCAAATGGAAAACAATACTTCGATGTCCATGCATTCCATGGACACGGGGAATTCAAACTTTTCCGCAGACAGGTAGAGGAATTGCTTTATCCCATGCGGCTGCAGACAGGAACCCGAAGTCCGTGGTATGCCAACGAAACAGCGATATCGTCTTATGGAATCGGTGAGAAACGACAGGCAGAGACGTTGTTCAAAAAATTTCTTTACGCATGGTCTGCGGGCAGTATCGGTTACAACTGGTACAATCTCCGCAACAACGGTTATGCCGCCAATGCGGAACACCATTACGGACTTGTCACCAATGACTTCTACCCGAAACCGGCCTATGTTGTTTATAACACACTTGCAACGGTTTACCGGGAAATGGAATTTGTCAGAAGGCATTCAAAGAAAAATGATATTTGGATTTTGGAGTTTGCCGGAAAAGGGAACCGGGCTGTCGCAATCTGGAATGCTTCTCCGGAAAAAGCTGCCGATGAGATCGTCTCTTTCAAAAGCGATGCTTCGGCCGTTGAAATAATTGATCTGATGGGCAACCGTCGCCCATTGGCACAGCATAGCGGCACAGTGATCCGCAAGATATCCGAAACGCCGGAAATACTTATGTTCCGCAACAGTTCACCTTTGAGTGGTGCCGCCTCCGTAGTGAAAGCGCAGATCAAAAATCCAGCAGTTCCCGGTTTTCCTGCTGATCTGGAATTGATGCTGTTCAATCCATTCAAAGAAAAAATGGTTTTTCAGTTGTCACTGAACTGTGGGAAAGGAATCTTTGTAAAATTGCCGGAGCATATTACTCTGAACCCTGAAGAACACAGAAAATTAAAGACCCAGGTTTTCGTAACAAAAGAGAAGCCGCGTCAACATAATTCTCTGAACTTGCAAGTCACAACACCATATCACATTTCACAACTTCGGATTCCTTTGAAACAAGCGTTTCTGATTCCTGCAAATCGAAAAGTGGATGATTGGGATTTTCTTCTCAGTCACAGGGAACAGGTCGTTCCGCTTTTCGACGCCGATCCAGGCAATCAACATCGTCTCTGGAGTGGACCGCAGGATCTTTCCGCCAAAATCGGCATGAGCGCGGAACGGGGAATCTGGACAATCCGTTTCGTTGTCACCGACGATAAACACGTTCAACCATACAAAGGATTCGACGTTTGGAAAGGCGACAACATTCAGATTGCATTTCAGATTCCCGGACAGAAGTCCCTCTGGACTGCCGGGCTGACCCTTCTTGCGGACGGCAAACCGGAACTTTATCTATGGGATGTTCCCGAGGTTTTCGCCAGCAAAGCTCCCCTCAAGCAATGGAAGCTGAACGTCCGACGCAGTGGAACTCAGACGGAATATGAAGTGAAAATTCCGTTTTCTTCCATTGGCGCAAGTCCCAGGCATTTGAAGCAGGGTATTCGTTTCAGTGCGCTCATTAACGACAATGACGGGTATGGACGCGAAGGCTGGATTCAGATTTCGGAGGGTATCGCAGGCAACCGTTCTTCCGATCCCTATCCCCTTCTGATTTTCGAAATGGAATAATTCGGGCCTGCATTGGTGTGTAAACCGGCGACGGTTTTAGTAACTTCCCATTCTGAAAGTCATAAAGGCAATGCCGCAGCGAACTTAAAAGTCTGTTTTTTGTGATCTTTTATTCGGGAAAGCGTATATCATGCCCGTCGCCGGGAAAAGAGAACCGGAGCAGTAGAGAGATTCCGGCATTCGGTTTGTTCTGCACCTATGCGTAATATCCCGCTGTCTGCCACAAGGATAAACTGATCGGAAGGCGGAAATTTATGAATAAAAGTGAAAGATGTAATTGTAATTTTGCAGTTGGCTAATATATATTATGAGGTTCCGGTATTATATTGCAAAATTGAAGGAGGTGGACAGGTAAAACGGTATTGTCTGTGTTGAGAACGCATTACGGATCAAGACCATTTTGAAAGGGCTGTTACAGTGTGGACATCAGCAGCTTATCGGCAGAAAACAGACCGGTGATTTTTCGTAGAAGGCGAGTGTGGAATAAAATTTTAGTATTTCAGGACGATAAAATGAAAATAATGAAGGATTGAGCAATGGCCTGGTATGACTGGTTGATTGTCGCGGTTCCGATGGGGCTGCTGGTTTGGGTGTCGTTTTATTCGCGGAAGTATGCGCGCGGCGTAGTGGATTTTCTTGCGGCGGGGCGGATCGCGGGACGGTATGTGATGTCCGTCGGAGATCTGACTGCGGGTTTGTCCGTGATCACGCTCGTTGCGGGCGCGGAGCAGTATTACCAGACCGGATTCGCGGTCAGTTTCTGGGGCGCGATTACGGCTCCCGTAGGGGTGTTCATGGCGTTGACCGGCTACTGTCTGTACCGCTGGCGCGAAACCCGGTGTCTTTCCATGGGTCAGTTTCTCGAACTGCGTTACGGGAGCAAGTTTTTCCGTGTTTTCTGTGCGGTTCTGCGCACGGTTGCGGAGATGGTCACGAACGCCATCGGGCCCGCCATCGCGACGAATTTTTTCATCTACTACCTCGGTCTTCCGCACCGGGTTACGATCATGGGGATCAATCTGCCGTGTTACGTGATCATCGTGACGCTCTGCCTGTGCCTTGCGATGGTGTTCATCTGGCCGAGCGGGCGCATCTCGCTTCTGATTACGGACTGTTTTCAGGGTCTTCTGAGCTACCCGATTTTCGTGGTCATCGTAGGTTACATCATCCTGAATTTCTCCTGGACGAACGATATTGCTCCGGTCATGTGGAACCGTGTCCCGGGGCAGAGTTTCATGAATCCGTATGACATTTCACAGCTTCGCGATTTCAATGTTTTCGCGCTGATCGTGACTCTGCTCGGCTCCGTTCTGAACCGTGCGGGCTGGATCGGGAACGATACGAGCGGCACCGGCAGGACGCCTCATGAGCAGAAGATGGCGGGCGTGCTCGGAGCATGGAAGAACGGTTTCGCCTACATGATGATCCTTCTGCTGGCGATCGTGGTGATCGTGTTCATGACGAGTCCGCATTTTGCGCATTCCGGCAACAAATTCAAGGTTTCCAGCACAGAGATCCGGCAGGAGCTTTCCGCGAAGATTCTGGACAGCGTGATCCCGGATCAGGCGGTCAGAACGAAGGTCATGGATGAGATTCACCGGATTCCGGAAACCTTCACGGAAAAGGAGTGGGAACAGCCGATTTCCCAGCAGAAAAATCCCGACACGCCTTACTTCAACGCGGTGCGCAATACGCTTGGCGACACGCCCGAGGCACGTTATCAGTTTCAGAAATACCGTTCGCTTTACCAGCAGATGATGATGCCGTCGGTGGTGAGCAGAATCTTCCCGGCTGGAATGCTCGGGCTGTTCTGCCTCCTGATGGTCATGCTGCTGATCTCCACGGACGACAGCCGCATTTTCAACGCCTCCTCGACGCTGATGCAGGACGTGATCCTGCCGATGTTCAAAGGGCATCTGGACCAGAAAAAACATCTGCTTCTCCTGCGTCTGACAAGCGTCGGCGTGGCGGTCTTTTTCCTGATCGTATCGGTCTTTTTCGCCCAGCTGGACTACATCAACATGTTCACGACGATCATGTGCGCGGTGTGGCTCGGCGGCGCGGGCCCGATCATGGTCTTCGGGCTTTACAGCCGCTTCGGGAACCTGACCGGCGCATGGTGCGCGATTATCTTCGGTTCGGGCACCTCCCTGCTCGGACTGATTCTCCAGCGCAACTGGGCGAAAAGCATCTACCCCGTGCTGGAACAGATCGGCATGGTCGAGACGCTGAACTCCTTCCTCGAAACGGTCTCCTCGCCGTTCAACCCGTGGATCGCATGGAGCATGGACCCGGTCAAGTTCCCGATCAACTCGTTCGAGATCTACTTCATTTCAATGATCCTTTCCGTCGGCGGCTACATCGTCGGCTCATACCTCACCTACAAGCCTTACGACCTCGACAAGCTGCTGCACCGCGGCATTTACGCGGACGCCCCCGAACCGCCGAAAGAACGCTGGACGCTCCGGAATGTTTTCAGCAGAATCATCGGCATCACGAAGGAATATACGCTCGGCGACAAAATCATCGCCTATTCGGTCTTCGGCTATTCGATCGTCTACCAGATCGGGATCGTCTTCGTTTCGATCGTTGTCTGGAACGCAGTCTACCCGTGGCCGCACGAGTGGTGGACGATCAAGTTCTTCATTACGGCGCTGGTCATTCCGGGCATCGTGGGAATCGTCTCTACGGTCTGGTTCCTGATCGGCGGCATCCGTGACGCCCGCCGGCTCTTCATCGACCTCGAAAAACGTGTCGAGGACCCCGACGACAACGGACAGATCCTGAACTCGTAAAACAGCAGATGACGCGGCTGTATTATACGGAAAAGGAGAGACCATCTTCTTTTCCGGCAGCATGCGCATGTTA
>DXVA01000226.1 GCA_019408975.1 Lentisphaeria bacterium
GAAACATTTGAACAATCGAACAATCGAACAATTCAACAATCGAATGAAGAAAGAGAAAGCGGGGGTGGATTGGGCTCGAATTGACTGCGCTTTCCGCTGCTGAAATGGAATACCGCTTTTACAAGTTTTCCCTATGGCTCTCATTCTGATGGTCCTTTCTGAAATTTGAAATTCCGTATCTCCTGCCTCATCTCGGGGTAAAAGTCAGTTTCATTTCATTGACGCCCGGCAGGGCATTGATCCGGATCGTGACGCTGCCGTCTTTGACCGTGCCGATGCTGACATAATATTTTCCCGAAGCGGAAAGTGTATATTCACGGGCGGGATCGCCCTGAAATACTTTGAATTCAGGATTTTCAAGTGTCTTGCTGAACCAGCCGTATTTCGTTTCATTCGCGATTTTATATGCCTGCCCGCTAATCAGTAATTCCCTGTTCTCCATCAGTTTCACCGGAAATGAAACAAAGAAACCTGTTTCCAGAATCTTCTTCATATCAGCCGCTTTCCAGTTGCAGGCAATTTCAAGAGTATTGAACGGAGTGACGGACAGCTCCATTGCGGCATCCGCTTTTTCCGTTTCGGAAACAGGAACCGATGCTTTGAATTTCCAGACGCCGTTTCCGGCAGGAAGAGCCTGAATATTGCATGATTTGTGCGACATGGCGAACCATTTGCCCGGATGTGCCGTCGCAAAATGCAGATACCAGTTCGTAAACAGTCCCTGTTTATTGGTAAGCGTCATGATGCCGGAGGGCCAGATGTTCAGTTTCGAGTCCCCGAACTCCACGGATGTTTTTGTCGTTTTGAGTTCCGCGCCGGACATGCAGACGCCGGCGAGAAGCAGAACTGCGGCAATCAATGTCTTTTTCATGATTGAATTCCTTTCCTGATTGTTATTCCAGTATGCATTGTGCAAATTTATCGGGACGGAGTCCGCCGGCGAGCCCCTGTTTCAGGAAAAGCCAGTAATCCGCCCCGGAACCGGTATCGTCATCCATCACGACACAGTTGAAACCGAAAATCATACCGGGTTTCAACGTTCCGTCAAGCAGCGCAAGCGGCAGTTTGATTTGGTATAAAGTCTGTTTCTGCGCCTCATTGCGCACGATCTGATATTCGGACTGTTTTTCCAGAGCGCTTTTGAACGGTCCGCGGTGTACTGCAAGCGCGGGTCCCTTTTCAAGCAGGCTGAATGTAAGAAGCGAGTCATCCGGGTCAAGATCATTGGCATTGCGGATAAAATTCATCTGCGGATCGATTCCGAGCTGGATGCAGTCTCCGCGCCAGATTCCGGAAAGCGGAAACTTCTGGAAATGTTGATCGTCCGTGACATCCGCGGCAAAGTAAAGATATTTCCCGTCATGCGCCAGATAAAATTTCGCGCTCAAATCCTCCGGGCCGTCATAAGTCGTGTGGTCAACGGGATGAATATGGTCTTTGCCGCTGACCGTAACGGGCTTGACCTGTTTCCATGTATCAAGGGTGCCGTCGATCCTGATTCCGCCGATCTTCGGAATACGGATCAGCTCCGGGGTGGTGAATTCGCAGGAATAAGGCTGATAATCTCCGTGGAAACGAATCACCATCCTGACTGTTTTCCCGGAAGGCGGCAGAGGCACATTGACAATTCCGGTCTGTCCCTTGGGAAGCGTGAACGCCGCCTGTCCTTTTTTTCCGTCGCAGTCAAATTCAACGACGCCGGAATTGTCATTGACAAGTGAAGTTGCCTTCATATAGATTTTGAGCCTGTCTTTCGCTGCCGGGCGGAAGAAAAGCTCGGCGGGGATTTTTTCTTCGATCTTCAATTTTCCGAATGCCGCGCGGAGTCTGGAATAGTTATCCTCCCCTTTTACGGTGCGCCATACATAATACGGATGTTCGGAAAGCACAAGCTTGATTCTGCCTTTTTCAGTCACAGGCTTGACCGGATTCCCCATGACATCGGTTACAGTGAACTGATCCGCGTCAAACGTTACGGTGGGGCTGAAATCCGGCTTGAGGCTCCAGAGCGCACCGACGGCGCGTCCGTCATATTTCCCGTAAACGGCGACTCCCATATTTTCGCTGAACGGGATCTCGGCGCATTCCTTCACATTGTCAACGACGCGCCCGACAATATTCAAGGCGGCGACGGCGGGAAGCGGCATATGCCTCCACCAGATGCCCATATGGTAACGCTTGCCTTCCAGCCCCGTACTGTCAGCCGTGAACCAGTGAAGCGATTTCATTCCGACAAGTTTTGCTTTCAGATAGGAACGCGCCAGACGGTTCACCTGTTCCTGCAAATAGACTGGATTCGTCACTTCATTGAAGTCGATGAAATATCCGTATTCCGCAATATAGACGTCGGAACCTTTTCCGTATTGCGCCAGGACAGCTTTCGCGTCTTTATAACGCTTCGCAAGATCCTGCTCCGTTCCTGTCGCAGGCTGTCCCGGCCCGATCCAGCGGGGCTGCGGGTAACAGTCGATTCCGAAACAGTTGATGTCTTTTCCGTTTTTCTTGAAGAACTCCCTGGAATAGGCATAAGCGTAACGGGCGTCCACATCGCTGGGGCGGACTGCGGAAATGCGGGCGTCGGGAACCTCTTTCCTGATCTCCTCCGCCGCGATTGCCATCTGTTTCGTGGCGATATCGAACGATTCGCCAAGCACGAACGGGCCGGTCATATTTTTGCTGTCGAGACTCTTGTAATAAGTATTAAGCCCCAGAAGCGCGTCAAGCTCGCCGCCGAGTTCATAGATATCCACCACGTCTTTGTACTGCCTCATGAAACTGCGCATGAACATTCTCCAGTTCTCAAGTTTGTCTTCCGGCGGCAGAAGACGCGGATAATTCATGCCGTATTTTGCAGCGGCTTTTTCCACTTCCGGGGGCAGAACCCAGCGGGGGATGCCCGACGTTACAAGAATCTGAACTTTAAAACCCTGTTTTTTATACTCGCGGAACTTGTCAAAGCCGAAGAAATCGTATTTCCCCTTTACCTCCTCCATCATATACCACGCAAGATATTTCTGGAGCCATCTCACGCCGATCCGCTTCATTGCCTCGATATGATTCTGCCCGCCGCAAAGACCGAGGAAAGGTTCCGCCTCCCTGATTGCGGGTTCCGGCGGACGCGTGATGACAAATGTATTATAATGCGCCGGCACTCCCTTCATGGAAACCGATACCATGAACCAGCCGCTCCGGTCTCCGGGAAAGCGGAACGAATATTCATATTTCCCGCAGGAATCGAATTCCGGTTCAAGTTTCTGTTCCATGACGGCTGTTCCCCGGTAATCAATCACTTTGACATGCAGAGGTCCTTCCGTCTTTTCTTTTGTGAATTTCGTCAGGCTGATGGCAATGTCAACCGGCTTTCCGATTTCATATACATTGCCGTCAGCTTCCGGAAGCCCGATATGGGGGATATACTTGGTTGTCGGTGCCCAGTCCAGCGGTTTGTCGCCGGCATTGAGCATGAAACGGTCGAACCATGCCGGAAACTTTTCAATCCCGTAATAGGGGGAGTAACGGGAGGTTCCATCCGCCTTGAACGTGAAGGAGTAACGCTTCCATTCCGTCGTAAGGCTGATCGGGGAATCGGCGCGGTTTTTCAATGCAACGGGCCATGAACTGTCCTGTTTGTTGACCGTGATGTAAGCGCGTGTATCCGGTTTGCTTCCTTTTGCCCAGAACGAAAATGTATAGATTCCCGCGGGGAGTTTTACATCATGGATGCCGATTCCGCAGAACTCCAGCAGTTTGATGCTGCTGGAACTTTGATAACCCGTCGTATTGTCGAGTTTCCATTTCGGAGCCTCGGCGGTTGAATTCGAGTAAGAACCGTTCGTCATGTTCAGCGGTTCGATTTCAACATCGGCATCGCCTTTCAGCAGATTTGCGGTCTGGGCAGAGCAGATGCCTGTCCAGCAGAAAAGCAAAAACAGAATCGATTTTTTCATTATTTTCCTCCTCGCTCTTTCCTTCGATGATTTTTCCTCGAAGTTTTGCCGTATTATTTCCGCGTTTGAAATTGCATCTTTCCGTTTTCCTATTATTATATGAAAAAACAGAAAATTAAAAATGGCATGGATTTGAAAAAATATGTCAAATATCACCAAAAGCAATTATTATACCGTAGATCTGGAACCGCCGGATGTAAAAATTTTGCAGTATAATTATTTTCACGGAGTTGTTTCCTGGAATCATAACCGTCTCAGTTCGCCGTTCTGGTATCTCTGGCACAACGATGAAGCCGGAGCGTATGTGATCCATGAAAAACGGAAAATCGAACTGAAGCCGGATATGACGCTTCTGATGCCCCCGAATACGATTTTTTCAACCCGCAGCAGCTCCATGCCTTTCAATCAGTTCTACATTCATTTTACGGTCAGGGATTCTTTCCGGCAGATGCGGCGGGAACCGATCATCATTTCCGCAAAATCTCTTTTCGGCACCGCAGGAGGAAATTTCTTTAATGAAATTCAGCTTTGCCATAAAAGCCGTTTTCTGCTCTCCATGCGCCTTTACGATATTGTTTTCCGGAGCCTTTTCCTGATTCCCCCCGAATGTTTCCTGTCCCGTGAAGAAAAAGCAATGGACCCGCGCATCGAATGCGCCATTCAATACATCAACCATTCTCTTGCAAAATCACCGTGCAATCGGGAAATCAGCTCAGCCGTCAGGATGTCCGAAAATAATTTCATACGGGTGTTCAAAAAAGAAATGGGGGTCTCTCCGCAGCAGTATCTGCAGATGCGCCGGATTGAATGGAGCAGGACACTCCTGATCAACTCATCTCTTTCCATCGAAGAAATCGCCGACAGCACCGGATTTGCCGACCGTTATCATTTCTCGAAAGCGTTCAAGCAGATTATCCGCTTTTCCCCAGCCGCCTATCGCAGACAGATACTGCACTCTGCCGCAAATTCGGATGCCGACGTATCCGGTTCATAACCGCCGCGCCGCTTCCCGGCATTCCGCAGTCTTCAGTGGCGATGCATATATTTCCCGCGGGTTTCCGGAATGAAGAAAGAGGCGAGAAAAGAAGTCGCCGCAGGAATCATCAGAAGCAGAAACAGCGTCAGATACGCCTGTTTTGAATAAATGACCGCGCCGTCCGCCTGTTTTCCCCCAAAGGAGTCCAGAAGGATGCCGACCAGAATCGAAAATACCGCAACCGCCAGATAATTGACCATGTTGATGAAACCCGTTGCCTGCGTCATGGCATCCGCGGAATTCACCTCCTGCTCCGCCATGGAGAAAATGACGGAAAAGCCGGATGCCACGGCATACAGAAGGTAACACACTGCGAAAACAGTTCCATTGAATTCAAAATAAATGGCAAGTGTCATAAGGATCGTATTCAGGAGGCAGAGTGTCGTGGAAAACAGGATCAGAGGCTTGCGGCGGTTCCGCATCAGCCGGGAAACCATACTTGAAGTAAACAGCACTGCCATGCAGACGCAGGTCAGGGAAAAAATGCAGGCAGCGGCTTTGGATGAGCTCATTCCCGTAAAATCCTCCAGGAATTTTTTCCCGAATACAGTCTGGATAATGAAATAAATGGCGAAATTGACCGTGGCGCAATAAAGAATCACCCACGAATACGGATTTCCGACGACTTTCAGGAAGGGAGCGAAAGAAAGTTTCCCGCCGGAGATTTCGGCCGCAGGGACGCTGCGTTTGCCGAGAAGAAAAAAACAATACAGAATAATGGAAAGAATTCCCGAACCAAGTAAAACACTGCGCCAGGAGAAATACTCAATGAGACGCTCAAAAGGAAGCGTCCCGAACAGTCCGCCGCCGTAGCCGACAAAGTAAACAATTCCCATGATGACCGCATAATTCTTATGCCCGAAAATATGATCGGTCTCTTTGACGAGACTCAAATACATCGTGCTGGCTCCGAGCCCCGCAAGCATACGGCAGAAATATAACCCGCTGAGATTGTCCAGCAGCGGAAAAATAAATGTGCCGGCACAGAAAAGAATGCCTCCGGCTGTAACGATGCGCGCCCCGCCGTATTTGTCCGCAAGCATACCGACAATCAGCTGGGAGAGAGCGTAAATATAGACGAAAGAAGCCCCGATCCCCGCAATTTGAAAGGCATTCATCCCCAGGTCAGTTTGAAGCTGGCTGAAGATCGTGCCGGGCACGGCGGTGCGCTGGAAATAAGAGGAAGCGTAAAGAAGCAGCATCGGGATAAAAAGGAGCATGGCTCCCCTGTTTTTGAGAATACTGCGGATCAGATAAGGCATTTTCAGTTCTCTTTCACATGATATCTGGTTTTCATGAGCTCGATCAAAGCGCGCACAGGCGGCGGAATGGAACGCGACGCATCAAGCTGGAAGCCGATGTCGATCTCGATTCCGGTATGAAAGCTGCCGGTGACAATGTCTTCCTTCGAGAAGTTGTCCAGCACATATTCCGGAATGATCCCATACCCCATATTTTTTTGTACATATGTAATGATTGTTTCCGAATACCGCGTCTGCAGAAACAGCGGGGAACGTGCAAGACAGGGCAGGGTTCTCAGGTAACTTTTCAGGATGGATTCATCGGTATAAGTAATGCAAGGCTGTTTTTCAAGCAGTTGCGGCGTGATTTCCTTTTCCTTCGCAAGTGGCGATTTACGGGAATAAATCAATACCATGCGGCTTTTGAACAGACGTGTAAAGATAATTTTTTCAGAACGGTGCGGAGTTACGCCGACTACGATGTCAAGCTTTCCCGTCAGCAGGTCTTCGGTGGATTCACTCCAGTCCTTCTCAAACATCACGGGCTGAATTGCAGGATATTTCCGGAGCAGTTCCGCGATCAGGTCCGGCATGATTGTCCGTGACGTATGCGGACCGCATCCGATGGTGAGTTTTCCTGAAACACGATGCAGAAATGAGCTCATCTCGGACGGCAGGTCATTGATTCTCGTTACAATATTTTTTGCATGTTCATACAAAAAGTCACCTTCCCGCGTCAGAACCAGGCGGTTTGCCCGCCGGATGAACAATTCGCATCCCAGCTCCTCCTCCAGCAGCCGGATCTGCTTGCTGACAGCCGGTTGTGTAATGAAAAGATCTTTGGATGCCTGGGTAACGCTTCCGCTTTCCACAACTTTCCGGAAATACTCCAGCTGAATGAAGTTCATGATATTCTCCCTCTTGTCTTTTCATAATATAGCAGATATTTCAGAATACTGAAAATGAATATTTTTTATTTGAAATATAACTTTCAGTTATAGTTGTGGGAAGTCACCGGAGAAGCGGCAGGTTATCCCAATGCAAAATGCACAGCGGGACTTCGCCTGCATCGACCCGTT
>DXVA01000227.1 GCA_019408975.1 Lentisphaeria bacterium
ATTCTGAACAACGGCAATGTATTTGTCCGTTCCACCATCGAGCAGGAATGCCGCCACGTCTGCGGAGCGAAGCTCGTGCGGCATTGCCCGAAAGTTCCGACTATCGGCAAAGGCGAGTACATCGGTGAATACCGGATTCTGCTGCCGAATGATTATTTCTGCTTCATCGCATTTCTGCTGTCGCTGGCATTTCCTCTGACGGGATTTTTTCTCGTGCTTACGAACCGGGATATTCTCATCGGCTATTTCAATGACGTGTTCTATTGTTGCGTCAGCACGCTCTGCTTTTACATGTGGAGCGTGGTTCTGGATATTTTCTGCACCTGCCTGAGCCGAATTCCGGCGATTCTCAAGGCTCTGTTTTCCGGCAGACCTCGCAGGGAGCAGAAGTATCTGAAAGCCGTCATCTGGCAGGACGCGGTTCTCGGCTACTACGCGATCTGCATCGGCATGACGCTCTGGTTTCAATATCATCTTTTCGACTTCAAGCAGCTTGGAATTGTACTGGCATGGTGGACGGGACTCTGCATGTTCTTCCGCTTCCTGCGCTCTTCCGGAAAACAACCAATCAAACCATAGTGAGGTAAAATATGTTCAAACCCACAAAAGAAGCAATGCAGTTTCTGGACGGTCTCAAGCCGTATCTGAAATCACGGATCATCGGTCAGGATCATGTAATAGACGCCATTTCTGAGAAACTCCGTTACTGGTATCTGGGAATCAGCAATCCGAACAGGCCGACGGTCTTTTTCTTCCTCGGACCGACCGGAACCGGTAAAACTGAAATCATCCGGGAGACGATTCATTATCTCTACGGCGATGAAGAGGAGAAGCTCCTGCGGCTGGATATGTCCGAATTCGGCGAAACTGCCGGTGCCGATGTCGGCAAAAAGCTGGTCGGTTATACCGAAAAGGAGCCGGGGCGGCTGTATGATTTTCTGGAGAAGAATACGGAAGGGGCAATCCTCTATGATGAATTTGAAAAAGCGCACAAGGATATGGCGAAATACATGCTCCAGCAGATCGACGCCGGGCGTGTCACGCTCTGGAACAACAAGACCTACGATATTTCCCGTTTCCTGCTCTTTTTCACCTCAAATGTCGGCGCGGAAATCTTTCAGGGAAACACGCATCTTTCGATGGCGCGCAAAACGGAAGCCGCCTGTCAACGGCTCGTGATGATGTTCAATTCTCCGGAATTTGTTGCCCGCTTCGGCAAATTCGGTTACGGGATTTTCGCCTTCAACAGTCTCAAACCGGAACATCTGCGTCAGATCACCCGCAAATTCATTGACGACAAGCTCCAATATTTCCGGACAATCCGGGAAACACAGCAGGATCGTCCCGGCTTCTTCCTGCCGGAAAACATGAACGTCCTCGGCTACTCACCCGAAGTTGTGGATTTTGCTCTTTTGCAGACCAATACCACCAAGAACGGCGCCCGCGAGATCCGCGATATTGTCGAACGTATGCTCAATCAGGCATATGATCTTGCACTGGTTCGTGATCCCAGCGGGAAAAATATGACCGGCTATCTCAATGTCGCCCCCGTTATGGAGAATGAAATTCCCCGTGAAGCCGTTGTCCTGCAGCATGAGATACCCGCGAACTGCACTCGCATTATATCGGATTGAGGAGGTATTTATGGTAAAAATCATTGAACGCATCACGTATCGTGATGATGACACGCTGGAAAATACCGACAGGAAAATTGAGATTCCGGGCAGAGTTGTCGGCAGCCAAATGGTTGCCGGTGTCCTGAATATCATGGGATGGCATCTGGTCATGATTGACCGCGAGCATCTCACCAGCGTTCAAATTGATGGTGAGAACGAAAACGACCTGCTGGAACTGAAAAGGCTGCTGGAAAAAACAACCATGAAAATTGCCATTCAGGTCAAGTTGAATCTTCCGGATTTCTGAATTGCAGAAAAAAGATTGCCTTTGAATCAAATTTTTACTGTTCCAGACAACTCTTAACGGCAGGTATTTAGGTTAAAACTTTCCCGGTCTGTCGATCCGGGAAAGTTTTTTCCGGCTTCTATTGGCTGACAATGCACAAGTTACCAAAATCCGCCAGCTCCGCTTGGGTTCCAGTAAAATAGGTCACAGTAATTTGTGTATTTTTATCTATGACACACTTCTTCGTTCCTTTATTGAGCAAAGACATTTCCCATTTGGGCATCCAGAGGCGGTTTGTGGAACGGATACGCGGTAAAGTCACATTCCCATAGAGAGTATTGAACTCCACCCGGTCAGCATAACTCGTTGCGGTAATTTGAGCGTCATTCAACAACCTTTCATAGATACCTTGCGGGAGATTCTTGTTCGCAAGATCATTGAACTGATCTGCAAGAACATTCTTTTCCAAATCCTGCAGAGTCTCGTCATTCAGGTTGCTGCTCTTCAAAAGAGTCACTTTTTTCAGTAATTCGCAACGCCTTGCTTTGTTTCGGGTCAGCAGATTGCGCAACTGCTCCTCCGTGGCAAGACCATCCAGGAACATTTCATGGAGCTGCTCCTCTTTGGTCGCCAGATTTTTCAGTTCCACATCATACTTTGCCAACTCATTTTTATCATTCAAGAGTTCAACAGCTTTTCTATGCCGCTCAATCAGGGCAATGGACAGCAACGGATAGATGGCATCATAAAGAGCCGGTTCTCCACGCAATCCCGATTCAAAACGGATTCGACTATTCCGGCAATTGGCATGATTGCGGTCAAGCGTCCGTTTATTGCAGGTATAGTAAATTTTTCCATGTTCCAATAGACATATCAATTTGCTGCCGCATTCTCCGCAGTAGAGTTTACCGGACAATGGAAGCCAGTGCTTTTTGGCTTTCACATGATAATCGGCCCGTTTGTGTGAAATGATCTTCTGCACTTCCTGCCACTGCTCGAAAGAGATGAACTCCTGACCGGTAATCTGCACGTTTTTAATCAATTCGCCCTGACTGTTATACTGGTAACCACAATAAATCGGCTGTTTTGCAATGGCATAAATGGAGCTTTCATAGAAAAAGATCTCTTTCCCCCAGCGTTCATTGCAATCACGGATGATTGCCCGGTAAGGACGATAGGCGCAGATATTGTCATAGATGAAACAGATGATCTCAACCCATTCGGGAAGTACTTCAAGCTTTCCATTGCCAAGATAGCGAATCCCATGCATCTTGGCATCGCTGCAAAGTCTGCCGCTGTCTTTCTTGATCCGGAAAGCATTGATGCTGTTTTGCCGTTTCTTCTGCAAATCTTCATACAAAATCTGATTTTTGATCAGTGTAATCAACTGTTGATCGAATTCACTCAAATCAATCGTTCCGCCCTGAACCTGCAAGACTTTGACATTGTTTTCCTTGAGGTGCTGGTTGATATGACTTTCCAGAAAGCTTCCGTTGATCGGACGATACAGCCGCGTCAGCTCATTAACTAATACAAAATCAACTTCGGATAGTTTTTGCAGAACTTGGCAAAGTCCCAAGCGGAAATCCTTTTTGGCACTTTGACTGAAAGCCCATTTCATGTATGCCTTGTCCAACCGGGCAATATCTTCTGCGCCAACCGGATAAGTTTCACCGCTGCTGTTCAAATCTTTATAAATGCCAATCACTTCAAGTTTTTCTTTTGCCGCCAGTTTCTTACAGTTGGCGATCTGCGCCTCCACCGACTCAGAAAAATCATCCTTCCCGCTGCTTTGCCGTGCATAGATCAACGCTTTCATTGTTTTTGCTCCTCATACTACTTGTTTTAATATACACCATATTGTATATTTAACAAGTAATTATTATCATGATTACCATCATAGCGATTCTTGCGGCGATGCTGCTGCCGGCACTGGGCAGGGCGCGGGGAAAGGCAAAGGAGATATCCTGCGTCGGGAATCAGAAACAGCTTTCCATGCTCGTTGTCAATTACATGGACGAACACAGCCAGTGGCTTCCCCCGTCCCTGAATAAGGCAGCCATTTCAAATGGAGACAGCAACAGCCCATTATTCTGGTATAATGCGGCAGGAGCAAACAGGAAATTGATGCTCGGATGCCCCGAAGCCAGGGGAAAAATCATGGATTATGGTTTTGTCCATTACGGCATAGCAACAGATCTGTTCGGAAATAAGTATCAGGCTTCGATCAAGCAAAGCCAGATACGCTATCCAAGTGAAACGATTCTGGTGGGAGACAGTTCCACAAAAAATGATCATAACGGTTGGAATGAAGCGCCGGATAATGCCCGCGGATTCATGATGACGGCACCCGTCTGGACGACATCTTCAGTCCGCTTCCGTCATGGCGCCAGACAGGATTATTTAGGGACATCAGTCATCGGCATGAGTGAAAAGACCTACATTACCATGGTCACAGCACGCGCCTGTGTCGGTTTTGCAGACGGTCATGCATCAGCAATGGCGGGACGCGAGATTGCGAAGAAATCCGCACATCCCAACCCTTATCCGGGAGTACCCGACCTTAACTGGGCGATTAATACCTATCATTATTGGCAAATATCCGCTTACTACTACCAGAACGGCGTAATGCAGAAACGATAAAGCCGGGAGTAATGAGAAATGAGTATGGACAGGGAGCAATGAGCAGGAAGGGCTGAGCCATACTTTTCTTTGCCGCATACACTTTGCCGTTTCCGGCATATGCTTTCCCTGTTCAATGAACGACCCCGGTGCAAGCATACGCCCTATCGGGGATCGTCTGCGGCGACCAGCTTGCGCAGCTGGAACGCGGCAGGACTGAAAGTCCTGCACGAAGCTATTTCTGCAATGCAGAGCATCACGGTATCAAACCAATAAAAAAACTATCTTTTTATTAAAAACTATTTTTCTTCCTCTTGACAAATTCCATTTTCCGGTTATAATTAATGACAGAACAAAAGGTGAATCATGACTGCGGAAACCGGATTTGTACCGAAATATCAGAAGATCATCAACGAGCTCCATACGATGCTTGAACAGGGCGTCCTGAAGCCGGGCGACAAACTGCCGTCGCGCGAAGAACTCGTCGAACGCTACGGCGTCACGCGGGCGACGGTCAACAGGGCGGTGGGCGAACTCCTGCGCGAGGGACTCCTCAAGGCGTCGCAACGCGGCGGGACCTTTGTCTCCGACGCACCGGAGATCGAAGAAAAAGCCGCTTTCATCGTTCATATAGAACTGCTTATGACGCATCTCGCGGACTGGAACTCCGCGCTTAATTTCTATTCCATGTTCGGGCGGCTCTTTCAGCTCGTGCCCGAGGAAAAACGCCAGATTCTCAACGTGACGGACGTCCGGCGTTCGCCCGAAATCCTCCGCAGTTACCGGCGGATTCTCTGGAACAACCTCTCGCGCGAGGACTTCGAACGGGCGGTTCAGGTCGTCGGCGACCGCAGCCGTTTCCTGCTTCTGAACCGCTACTACCCCGATTGCGATTTCGTCTCGATCCATCACCGCCGGGCGGCGTTCGACCTTGCCGACGCATTCCTTTCAAATCTGCCGGAAAATACTCTCGTCGGGCTCCTCGACATGCCGTTCGTCGAGGAACGCTCCAACCGCTTCGTCTGGACGGAACGGCGCACCGGCTTCATGGACGCATGTGAAAAACACCGCCGTTTTTTCAGGCTGATCGAGTTCAAGCAGCATAATGAAGCCTATAACCGGGAACAGCTTGCGGAGTTTGATTCGCGCCGCCCCGGAACCTCCCCTGCCCTGCTGCTCTCCTCCTCAGCGGAGATGACCGGTTCCGTTCTGGCATTCCTGAAAGAGCGCTCTTACAGACTCAACGGCGATTATTTCTACGGCGACTTCGACAACGAGGAATCCATGCAGCATTACGGAATTGCAGTCCCGACCGTCGTGGAGAACTTCCGTCATGTCGCGGAAGTCGCGTCCGATTATATCTGGGAGACAGGATGCAGAGTTTTCGTCCCCCACCAGCTCAGGAGTCTGCCGTTCCATGAAAAGAAAAACAACACATAAGGAGATATTTTTATGAAAAAGTCTTACAGGCAACCATTCACCTTGATAGAACTTCTTGTAGTAATAGCAATCATTGCAATCCTCGCCGCCATGCTGCTGCCGGCACTCAATGTGGCGAAGGAAAAAGCAAAGGCTGCTGCATGTACCGGAAACATGAGGCAAATTCTTACAGGAATTTCCTCTTATTCGGTCGACAATAAAGAATATGGGCCGGCGGAAACTCACAGCGGAAACATTGCGCAAGCCTGGCAGCGTGCGCGCTCGGTTTATCAGAATGGCATATGGTGCAAAACAACGGTAACAGGCTTGTTCACGGAAAACAAATACGTTTCGCCCGGAGTACTGCAATGCCCCGGCTGGAAAAAACCGGATTATACCACTGGCGGGCAAAAGGTTTCTTATAATTTGAAACATTGCCCGCAGGAGAAAGATGTTTTTTTCGAATCAACTTATACCCTGAGAGCCTCCGATATCAAAGACACCTACGGCAACGTCAATGCGGACAAAAGGCGATGGGGTTACAGGCTGGGCAACTATCCAAACGGATCACTGATTTACTGCTATCCTTACAACGGCACATATCCGACATTTCCGCATGACTGGACATTCATGGCAGGGTTTGAAAACGGAGCTGTCCGCTCTTTGAAAAATATCGCCAAAAAAGCCTATGCGAAATGGAACGGCAGTTACGGATTGAACAACGGCGATCAGCTTTTCCTTCTGATGCAATTCATATCCGAACCGGTAAAAAACGTCGCGAATACCGGCATGTGGTATGACAAATAAGAATACAACAGTATAACATAAAAAGGAGTGTCTCCATGAACATCTGGAAAAAAGTCATAAGTTCTCTATGTATGTTTTCATGTCTCATACCTCTGATGGCAGGCAGCATCATGACGGAACAGCGTATTCTGAAATCGGAAATCGCCGACCTCAACAACGACAAACAGCCGGATATCATCCTGCTCACTGCTCAAAACGGAAAAGAGCAACTGGAAATTTATCTGGGCGGCAAGGGAGCGGCAACAGGGAAAGCAGATTTCATTACCGCGATTCAGGACAACGCCGGAAGCGGCAATCTGAATATCGGCACTGCAAACGGAAAGCATTACATTCTTGTAACGGCCAGCAGGCAGAGAGTTTTCATATTCAGCCCGGATGATCATTTCAAGACTCCCTTCATCAGCCAAAGCGCCAACCAGTGGACAAACAACTGTTTCACCGGCAGTCTTCTGTCAGACGGAAAATCATTTGACATTCTCCACGGCGCCTGTCTCCGCCGCTTTACTCCCCCCGATCGAATCCAGCATGGCTACTTTTACGGTCCGCAGC
>DXVA01000228.1 GCA_019408975.1 Lentisphaeria bacterium
GCTCAAATAAGGTGGTAAAAATGACTATTTCAAAGATCTATGGGACGGCACTGATTTTTTCTAATAAAAAATGAAAGACAGGAAGGACATGTAAAAGAATGCCCATCCTGTCTTTGCATATTTACTTCTTAACGCACATCACACAGTACTTGCCGTCGATGACCTTTGCGCCTTCGGTAACATGCTCGAATCCGGGGAACTGATGATCCCATGTTTCGAGAGACTTCAGATACCGGATCTGGGGGCTGTTCTCGCCGCCGAAGTTTTCGCCGGACATCAGCATCGGGATTCCCGGCGGATACGGGATGACCGAATTCGCGCTGACTCTGCCCATCAGTTGATCGGACGGCACGAATTCGATATCGTTCGTGACGATCTTCTCATAAGCTTCGCGCGGAGTCATTTCCGCTTTCGGGACGGATGCGAACGCCGCATTCAGAGCCTCACCCGGTTTTTCCGTGCGGATGTATTCAAACATCTTGTCGGAAAGGTCGCGGACGCCGATTTCGCCATAGACTTCCGGATAGCTTTCCGCAAGTCCCGAAAGAACCTCGCTGACGGGCGCATTGGCATCATAGAACTTCTTGAAGTTCAGCAATGCATTCAGCAGCGTGCCCCACTTGCCTTTGGTGATGCCCATGGAGAAAAGGAACATCAACTGGAAATCGGTGGTCCGGGTCGGGACGATTCCCTCCTGATAAATGTAGTAGGAAACGAGGGACGCGGGAACACCGTGGTCCAGCAGATTGCCGTCGTCGCCCATGCCGGGTCCCAGAATGCTGACCTTGATCGGGTCGAGCATGACCCAGTTGTCTTCAAGCCCGGTGAATCCATGCCATGTATCGCCCTCCTCCATACGCCAGCAGCGCTGGTCGGTAATCAGGAGCTCGCGCGGGGCATCGGCAAAATCATACACCTTGCCCGTCGCGTAATCCCTGACCTGATCGGCATTCCACGGTTTGAAGAACCAGGAGCCTTTTTTCGTGAAATCACGATAGAGTTTCGCCATCGACTGGCGGAAATCCACCGCCTCGGCAATGACCTCCCGCGTCAGGGACTCCCCGTTGTTGTGCATCATGGCGGTGGAGATGTCGTTCGAGGCGCAGATCGCATAAAGCGGCGATGTGGTAGCGTGCATCATATATGCCTGGTTGAACCGGTCGAAGTCGATCGGGTTGCGTCCGTTTCTGACATGGATGTATGACGCCTGCGAAAGCGCGTTCAGCAGTTTGTGCGTGGAATGCGTGGCAAAGACAGTCGCGCCCTTGTGTTTCTTCGGATCGCCGCGCATGGCGAAGTGATCCTCGTACATCGGGTTGAAACGCGCATAACCATACCATGCTTCGTCGAAGTGGATGCGGTCCACACTCTTGTCGAGTTCCTCCTCCACCTTCGCCGCATTGTAGCAGAGTCCGTCATAGGTGCAGTTCGTAACGACCGCATAAGCGGGCTTGTCCTTGCCTTTCCTGATCGGGCTGCCGGCGATCTTTGCGGCAATGGCTTCCGGCGTCATTTCGCTGCGGTGAATCGGCCCGATGATGCCGTAACGGTTTCTCGTCGGAATCATATAAACCGGAACCGCGCCCGTCAGGATGAGCCCCTGTTCAATGGACTTATGGCAGTTGCGGTCGCAGACGGCAATGTCGCCTTCGGTCATGCACGCCTGGAACACCGTTCGGTTCGAGCCGGATGTCCCGACGACGACCGAGTAGGAGTCATCGGAACCGAAAGTCTTCGCCGTGAACTTTTCGCTGACGCCGAATGCGCCTTCATGATCAAGCAGTGAACCGATGGATGCACGCTCGATGCCGGTATCGGTGCGGAATAAATTCTCGCCGTAGAAATCATAGAATTTCTTGCCTACGGGACTTTTGGTGAATCCGACGCCGCCCTGATGCCCGGGAGCCGCCCAGGAATATTCATGGTTCTGTTCGTTGTATTCCCAGATCGCTTTCATGAGAGGCGGCAGGAGATTGTCGCGGTAGCGGCGGATCGCCCCTTCGATCCGTCCGGCGATAAACTGCGGGCTGTCCTCGAAAATCCATACGAATTCCGTCGCCTGCTCCATGAGCTCGGCGGACATCTTCTGCGATGTTTTAGCGCGGTCCGCAAGCAGGAAAATCGGGGCTTTCGCCTGTCTTTCCCTGATCTGTTTCAGAAGTTTTGCGGCTCTGCTCTCGCTTGCCTTGTCGTAATCCATATCGCTTGCGATCAGAAAACAGTCGATATCCATGTTGGTTTCCACGACCGGAAACGCTTCGCAGTAGGATTCCGCGATCTGGACTGAAATATCCTTGTCTTCCAGCGCCTGAATCAGCCGGTCGATGGCGGCAGCGATCGTCTCGCTTGCGGCGCTTTCGTTGTCCTCTACGATCAGGACCTGTCTCGTTTGAAGTTCAGTGTTCATATTTTTCCCCCCTGGAACTTAGAGATTGATTTTTCCGGTCGCAAACGCGATGATCGCGACGATTGCAACAACAACTATGACTACGGCTCCAATGAGTTCATATTTTGTAAAGACCGGAAGATGTTTCGCCTTTTCATCCTCGGCATCCTCCGCGGCATTTTTGCGCGCCCAGACATAAACCGGAATGCCGATCATCAGGAACACGAATGCCATCAGCAGGTAGGTGAATCCGGCGGCATAGATCATCCACAATGCGTAGAGCGAGCCCGCCACACCGCAGAAGTATGCAAACCACGCTCTCACCGGCATGCCCTCGGGATACTGTTTCGTGGCACAGATCTTCCAGAGATATGCAGTGCACGCGAGATACGGTGGAAGGATCATGACCGCAGTCACGGAAAGCATGGTGTTCCATGCATTCGTGGCGAAATAAACCATGATCATGGTAAGCTGCATCACACCGCTTGTCACCCACAGAGAAACATTGGGCATCTCGTTTTTGTTTTCCTTCTTGAAAATCCGCGGGAATGTACCGTCATTGGCTGCCGCATACGGAATCTGCGCGATCATGATCGTGAACGCCAGCCAGCTTGTGAGAAGCGCGACGATCACGCCGAGATTCATCACCCAGCCGCCCCATGCGCCTGCGACATCACTGAGAAGCGGAGCCGTGGACGGATTCTGGAGCGAGGCAAGCTGCGACTGATACATGCGCCCGAACGGAAGAATCGAAAGCAGTGCGTAAATGAGCAGGCAGCTGAGGAATCCCAGAAGCGTGGCTTTGCCGACGCAGCTCTGGCTTTTGGCACGCCCGGAGACGACCACCGCGCCTTCGATTCCGATGAATGCCCACAGAGTCACCAGCATTGTGGATTTGACCTGCGTCATGATCGAACCGAGCGGTTTGAGCTTGTCTGCAAGAACCGTCTCGTTCCCAAGCATATCCGTTGTGAAATACGCCCAGTGGAACCCGACGATCATGATGACGATGAACAGAAGGATCGGCACCAGTTTGAAGACCGTTCCGACGACGTTCATAAACGCCGCCTGCTTCATCCCGCGCAGAACCGCATAGTTCATCAGCCAGATCACCACGGAACCGCCGACGATGGATGCGAAATTGTTGCCGCCGGTAAAGTATCCCGGGAAGAAGTAGTCGAATGCATCCATCAGCAGGACCGCGAATCCGACGTTGCCGAAAATGTTGCACAGCCAGTATGCCCATGCCATCTGGAAACCGGCAAACCGCCCGAAACCGAGTCTGGCATACGCATAAATGCCCGTTGTGGCGTCCGGTCTTGCATCCGCAAGAACACGGAACGTGTTGGCAATGAAATACATTCCCACACCGGTCACGACCCACGCGATGATGACTGCAATCACCCCCGCGCCCTGCGCCATGTTTTGCGGAAGACTGAAAATGCCTCCGCCGATCATTGCACTGACGACAAGTGCCGCCAAAGGAATGACACCTAATTTTTTTGTTGAATCATCTGCCATGATTCCCCCCCATTGTTTTGTTGTTTTTGGCAGGACTCTCCGGAACTGCTGATGCAGCGGAGCCGTCCGTTTTTGATTTTCCCCATATAAAGAAAATACCCCTGATATTTTAGATTTCAAGAGGGGAAGAAAAGAAAAATTCAATTATTTTCCTGTCATCATGACTGCTGCTTTCGATTCACATAATTTCTTATGAATAAGAAAGTTATACTATTTAATAGTAAAAAATATATTCGTATAAAATGACTCTCGTTTTTCCTGTTTTCCGGTATCGGTTAAAGCACCGTTTATTTTTCATATTTTTCTTTTCCCGCGGTACCGTCCGGGCGGAATGCCGTTCAACTGCTTAAAGACTCTGCTCAAATGGAATTCGCTGGAAAAACCGCAGAGTTTTGCAATTTCATGAAGGGAAAGTTCGGTGCCGTTCAGAAAATATTTCGCTTTCTCAACCCGCCGCTCCTGCAATAATACGGAAAAGGATTTACCGAAAAGCTTTTTCACAATACAGCTTGTATAGGGAACCGAAAGTCTGAGTTCAGATGCAAGATCGGACAGCCCGAACGCATCGCCAGTATGCTCATTGATCCAGTCCATGATCCTGAGCTCCCTGAAATCTGCGGAATTGTTCAGGATATGATTCTTTTTCAGGCAGGCAAGAATACCGCAGGCGTAAATGCCCAGGAGCGCAGTGAGCGATTCCGCTTCCCTTTTCCTGAGAATCGGCAGCCCGGCAAAAATCCGGTAGAACTCTTTCGGCAGCCCTTTCGGAACTTCCGCTGTGCGGCTTCTCCATGCTCCTGCGTAAAACATCCCGTAATGAATACCGTTTTCCTCCAGCGGAACAACCAGTTGAGTCACCCCTTTCCAGCAGGTGGAGAGAAAAGGTTCCGTATCCGCAAGACACCTTTTATTCATCTCATAACGGCAGTTCCGAATGCATCTTGCGCAGAATCCCGAACGGCAGACAGGATTCTTCCGATGGGAAGCGCGTTCCGGCGTAAACAGGCACTTCTTCATTTTATACCGGAAAATTCCGTCGTTGTCGATAATGGTGATCAAAACGCCGATTCTTTTTTCCAGAACGGCAATACTTCTTTCCATATATTCCAGTTCATCCATGAGCCATACTCTCAACTTATCTTATTTTATGCGGAATCTTAACAATATATATGAAATTCAAAAAAATATCCATTTGTTCCGGAAAAAAAGAAGATATTTTAAAATGAAGAATGCATGAGAAAATACGATCAGCCAAAAATAAAAGGAGATTTCCTATGAGTGATTTGAATTCAAAACATTATCTGGAACTGATGGTTCCGTGGCTCCGGGTGCTTCCGGATTTTCTCCGGACGTCCGTCCGTGATCCGCGGCTCCTCTATTACGGGACGGGAGAAAGCAATCACTGGCCGGTTCAAAGCAATCAGAATATCTGCGCCGCACTGGCGGTCATGGCGACACACCCGGAGCTGGAGTCCCTGAATCCGTCCATCAGCCGCGAACAGCTGCTTCAGTATGCGCTGGCTCTGTTCCGCTATTCGATTCGCACACATAAAACCGGCAGCCTCCCCGCCTCCGACGGGCGACAGTGGGGTTATCACTGGATCAGCGTCCTCGGCATGGAACGCATGGCACATGGGCTGAACCTCCTGAAGCCGTATCTGAATGAGGAGGACAGAATACAGTTGCGAAAACTGCGCATTGCGGAATCGGACTGGCTCCTCGATCACTATGAAATCAGTGCGGGCATGATCAAAAACAATAAACCGGAATCGAACATCTGGAACGGCGGATTTCTGCTCCGCACCGCGCTGGACTATCCTGATGCTCCACGGTGCGAAGAATATCTTGAAAAAAGCACCTCGTTCCTGCTGAACGGCATCTCCCATCCCATGGATGCCGCGTGTGAACGGAAATTCCGCGGCAGAACGGTGCGGGAGCGGCACGCCGGTTTCAATTTCGGCCCGGATTATGCGCTGGATCACCACGGTTATATGAATGTGGGTTATATGGTGATCTGTCTTTCAAACATCGCCATGCTTCACTTCAATTTCAAAGAACTCAGACGGGAAGCCCCGGAAGAACTCTACTGGCATGCGGATGACCTCTGGAAACGAGTCAGAAACTTCCTCTTTGCAGACGGGCGCCTTCTGCGGATCGGCGGAGACACGCGGGCACGCTATACCTACTGCCAGTGTTACGCCGTCCCGATGTGGATGCTTGCCGGAGACAAGTTCGGCGATCCAGACGCCGCAAGTTTCGAAAAGCACTGCCTCGGGCTGCTGAAACAGGAACAGGATTACTGCGGAACAGGCGGGTTCCTCGGACGCCGTCTCGCGGCAATGCGCCATCAGAGTTATTACTATTACTGCCGCCTGGAATCGGATTTCCTGCTGGCTCTCTCTTACGGTGCCGACTGGCGCGGGAAATTTTCCCTGCCGCAGCCGCAGGCACACATGCGGGAGAATCCCCCGTGTATCTGGGGCGATGATTACCACGGCGCATCCATGATCCGGACAGGCAATACGATACGTTCCTGGGTCTGGCTCGGCGGACAGGGCCCTGTCGGGCTTTGCGTTCCGGCAGGCAGAAGCGACATGGCGGAATGGCAGGGCAGTCTGCGGGGCAGACTGCATGGAAACGCGGTCAGGACAATCAGCCGTACTTCCTGCCGCCGGGAATATGCCGACGGCTTTCTCAACTGCGGTTCCGCCGACTGCATCGAAACATTGCCGCTGGGTGAAGGCGAGGACCAATACGTGATTGCGAAACATCAAATCGCCGCTGCCGCGCTCCCCGACGGCAAAACCCTGCTTCAGCTGGAACTGGCGGAGGCGGTCAAGGACTGTTCGCTGTACGGAGTCTATGCACTGAACCTGAATATTCCGAATGACCTGTATAACGGCTCCGCAAGAGACTATGCGGGAGACGCATACTGCGAAAGGCTCGCCGGCAATCCGGCGGAGGAATCGGTCATCGACACGAAGTCCGATCGTTTGAATATCGACAATGAACTTGCGGTCTTCTCACTTTACGGCGGCACCGTCAAAATCCACCGTTCCGACAAACAGAATATCGCCATCGCACATCCGCCCCACCCCTCCATGTTCTCGCTTTACGCCGATGAAATCTGCACAAAAGCAGTAAACCGGCCGCAGCGTTATACGGAAGGTTCCGTCCTGATCGATTCAGGCGCGGCCGTCTCCGCCGGAGTGACGCTTGAGGATATGTTGTCCGCGCCCGCTCCCCGGAAACTGGAAACGGAAGGCAGAGTGCGTGCGGTTTCGTTCCGCGGTTTTGACGGAACGACTTATCGCTTCATCGCCAACTTTGAAACGGATTCCGTCTCCTATCCCGCGGAAGCGCTTGCAGACGCATTCAG
>DXVA01000229.1:0-5683 GCA_019408975.1 Lentisphaeria bacterium
AACGCCCGTCAAGCCGCAGCCGGACTACCGCAGAAAACTGCTGGAGCGCGTCACATTCCCGAACGGCTGGAATCTCTGCACCTTCGCGGGTTCCTCGTGCTGGGGATCATGGGGATCGACTTTCTTCTTCCCGCTCGGCAAGGACTACTCTTTCGTGAATTATCTGGCGGCGAAGAAGTTCACGCGGGAATCGGAAAAGGAAATTGTCTCCGGATTCGTGAAACGTCACGGAGGCGGATTCAATGAGGCACAGAAAAACTTCCTGAAAAGACATCTGGAACGCGGCATCATGTATGCGAAACAGGCAAAATACAAGGTGCCCTACCTGAATTCCCGTTTTTCGCATCTGGACTGGCAGGAATACAAAACCTATATGGATGAATGGTGGTGTTCCGATTACCGCGCGGGCAATGCGGACGACTACAACAACACGCCGGTCAGAAGTTACCAGGACATGGCGCTGTATTACCTGCGCCGGCTGGTCCGGGAAGGCATGGACGGAATTTATTACGACAATATCCGCGACTGGAGCAATCCGAACCCCGTCACCGGTCCCGCATGGCGGCGCAAAGACGGGCAGATGCAGCCTTACTTCGACATTTTCGCCCTGCGCGAATTCGTCCGCCGGACCGCCGTCATGCTCTATCAGGAAAAGAAAACTTTCCCCGACGGCCGCCCCGTCCTGACTCTACACATGACCAACACCAATCTTGTGCCTGTGCTTGCATTCGGGACAATCGCGCTTGACCTCGAAGCGGAATACGGAAGCAAGGACTTTCAGGATCGTTTCACCGAGGGGTATCTCCAGAGCTGCACGCTGGGGCTTCAGACCGGCGTGATTCCGGAAATCCTCGTTCAGATCACGGGAAAAAACAGAGAGTTCGTGACGCGAACCTTCCTTGCCGTCACGCTTGCCTACGACCTCCCCTTCGTCATGAACGGCGGAGGGCTCACAGGCGACTGGTCCGGTGTCTGGCGCAGGCTTTATCAATGGGGCTACTCCACGCCGGAGGTGAAAGTCGCTCCCTGCTGGGATTCCGCAACGCTGAAAACAGACAGGAACGGCTGGCGCGTCGCAACTTACCGCAAAGGAAAAGAAATCATCGCGGCGGTAAGCAGTTTCGGAGATACGGCGGAGGGGTCGCTCGACCTTTCCGGCATCCGTGCCGTCCGGGCGATCGACTGGGAAAGCGGCAGGGAACTGCCCGTCAGGAACGGTTCCCTGCCCCTGAAACTCCGGAAGCATGACTTCAAACTGATTCATATCACAACAAAATAAGCAGAAAGGACAAACTCCATGAGATGGTTTCCCGCAACACTCGCCGCCTGCATCGCTCTCGGCGTCCAGGCAGATAACATTGTATTGAAGAATGATAATTTCCAGCGGCAGTCATACGGCTGGAACACTCCCTCCTACTGGGCGGGGAAAACAACGCATATCGAAGAAAGCGGCAAAAAATATCTTCAACTTGAGTCCGGTATGCGCGGCACCGAAGAATTCGGGCGCGCGCTCGGATACGGCAGGCAGATCGAATACTTTGCCGGCACGACGATTCAGATTCAGCTCCGGGCAAAGGGAAGCGGCAAATTCACAGCCGGAGTCCTCACCTACGGATTCAATTCAGGAAGCCCCTCTTACCTCCCCGGAGGAGAAAAACAGCTGACGGACACATTCCAGACATTCGATTTCAAACTTGTCATCCCCTCCCGCTGCCGCCAGATTCTGCCTTATCTGCAAGTCAACGGCAAGGGTAAATTGATCGCGGAATGGTACAAGATGGAAACCGTGTCTGAAAAAGGAGCATCCATTACGGCGGCAACGCCGATGCAGATTCTCAAATCCGCAGATCGGATTGCACCCGTCACTTTCCAATCCACTCTGCCTTCGCAGAAAATCACGATCTGCCGGAAGAACGATAAAAACATAACGGAAAAAAGCGTCGAATCCGGCGCGGACGGCACGATCACGGTTCAGCCGGAAAAACAGGGGAAAGGCATCATCGAACTCTCCGCCTCCGCAAAAGGAGTCCATGCCACCGCCTACATCGACGTGGAAAATCCGGCGGAATATGATAAAACCGACGCCATCGCGAAAAAGGTGAAACTGCCCGCAAAGCTGAACATCCTCGTCATCGGGGACAGTCTCTCGGATTTCTACCGGGGGCAGAACTACATCGACCGCCTTTCCTTCTGGCTGAACAAATACAATCCGGGCAAGGCATCCATACGGAACGCAGGAGTCGGCGGCGATTACGTCCGGCGCGTGGAGGAGCGTCTCGCAGGCACCCTCCCCGGCGCAAGGCACGCCTATCGCCAGAATATGTATGACGATCTTTTCGCCCAGGCTTATGACCTGATCTTCATCTTCCTCGGGCAGAACGACACCCGTTCACTCCGGACACAGAAATTTGAAAAGCCGCTCATGCCGCCGGAACAGCAGGAAAAGGGGCTCCGCAGTATTCTTGACTTCATCGGCAAACGTTCCAAAGCCAGAATCATTCTGATCTCCCCCTCGCCCTCCCATGCAAAAGTTTTCGAGGACCGCTCCGCAAAAATGGCGCCCGGCGCGGAAATGGTGATGTTCGGCAGAAAGGAACTGGTCGATCAGTATGACGCGGTCAACAGGAAACTCTGCAAAGAACTCAATCTGGACTATGTGGACATCCTTGCGCCGATGCGCGGGGCAAGCGACCTGAAATCGCTCTATGTGGAGGACGGAGTCCATCTGAGCCCGGCTGGCGGCAGGCTGATCGCCGGCGAACTTCTCAATTATTTTGCAGGGAAATACCGCTGATCCATGAATGACGAACTCTTTCCACATGATTCATTCCATCCCGTTCTGCGCCTGTACATTCCGCACTGGAACGAAGAACACACCCGGCAGGAGACCATACGCTACTGCCGGGAAACGGGAATCAGGGACATCCTTCTCTTTTCCGATGCCCAGTATCTGGTATGGAACCAGCTTTCCCCGCAGGAGATTGAGCGGGAATCCGGCGTCTGGAGCCGCAGTATCAAGGCATTCCGCGAATCCGGCATCAGAACGGTCGGAATCAACTGCAGCCTGATGCAGATGCAGTCCAAGGCGGATCACCGGGAACATTCGGACTATGATTTCTGGCTGACTTCCGCCGACGGAAGCTGTCTGCACAACCTCCCCTGCCCCATGGACCCGAAGCTGGACAGCTATATCGATCTCTTCTTCGGAAAACTGGCGGCAGCCGGAGCGGACTATCTCTACATGGACGACGATCTGCGGTACATGAACAATACCGTCGGTAACTCCCTCGGCTGCTTCTGCCTCCTGCATCTGAAACGGTTCAGTGAACTGACCGGAAAAGACTGGAATGCGGGTTCTCTGAAAGAGGCGGTTCTGAACGACCCGGAACTGCGGCGGGCATGGGTCCGTTTCAACGGGGCGCGGCTGGAAGAAATCGCCTCGCGTATCGGGCGCGCCGCAAAACGGGTCAATCCGGACATCCGCACTGGATTGATGGTGCCGTGCGTCAACGGAATTCCGCTTTCCGGCAACGATCTGGTGAAAACCGCGGAAAACATCGCCGCCGGAAAACGCACGCTCCTGCGCCCCTGCATCGGACCCTATCAGGATTACAACCGCAAAATGGTATTCGCGGGGCTGTATCATCTGGAAATGACACGGAAAATCTTCGGAAGCACGGCAGATTACACGCCTGAAATCGAAACGTCGCCCTCGACGGCAGTCTCGAAATCCGGCACTGTGGCACGCCTGTATATGATGCAGGGGCTCCTGAACGGGATGAACGCGCCGTTGTTCACGGCGGTCGGCTACTGCGGTGACACCCCGTATCTGGAACCGCGCTACCCGAAGATGCTGAAAGAGTCCATGCCGTTCTTTCAAAGTGTCCTGCGACATGCCCCGGAACCGTCCAGCCGCCGCGGCATCGGGCTGTTTTCGAATCTGAATGCGCCATTGCGGTATGAAGCGCCGGTGAAAAACATCACCCGGCTCTATTTTCCCGCCTGCGTTCTCCATGACATACTGGACAGCGCGGGATTGCCGCATACCTATGAAAAGAGCCCCGTCTCTTTCCTCTGCGGAATCCATGCCGCGGCTTTGCCGGAACGGGAAGCGGAAGAAGTCTTGAGCGGAGGCGTATTTCTGGACGCGCTCGCGGCGGAGATTCTCGTCGGGAAAGGGCTGGGCTCCCTGATCGGCGTAACCACAGTTGCGCCCCTGCCTTATGCGGCGGCGGAACAGTGCCTCATGCCGGAAGTGTTCGGCTCTTATACGGGAAGTTACATGCAGAGCCGCATCGCGCAGCCGGGCACCGTCAGAAGACTTGTCCCGGAACGGGGAGCGGAGGAAGTCACCGGATTTGCGGATCACGACCTGAACCATCTCTATCCGGCAGTAATCCGTTTCCGCAACAGACTCGGCGGCAGAGTTGCGGTTCTTCCGTATGAGATCCGGGAAACCGCAGACAATGTGGCGGTCTATCACCTGATCTGCCATCAGCGCCAGAAAATGTTTCATGCTCTGGCGGACTGGATGGACCCGGCACTGCTCCCCTGCCGTTTCCCGGACGGTTCGGAAATCGTGGTGCAGTACTGGCGCGAGGAGGAACGTTCCACTCTGGTGTTGACCAATATCGCCTATGATGTTTACGACTCCTACGAGCTGAAAAGTTCCCTGCCTCTGGAACATGCGCAGTGTATCGCGGACAACGGTTCCATCCGCCCTTTGAAATGGTCGGACGGGATTCTCCGGGAACGGCTTGAGCCGTTTCGCCCGTTGATGATCCTGATAGCGGAAACGGCAAACGGAGATTGAATTTTCTGTCCGGGCATGTATCTTATACGGCATGGAACAGAAAATCGTCAAATGCAGAAAAAATTGCGGAGCCTGCTGTATCGCGCCTTCGATCTCGGCTCCGATCCCCGGTATGCCGCATGGGAAGAAAGCTTTTACCCGATGCATCAATCTGGCGGATGACATGAGCTGCAAAATATTCGGTTCGCCGGGCCGTCCCGCAGTATGCGCCTCTCTGAAACCGAGTCACGAGATGTGCGGAAGAAACCGTGAGGAGGCAATGGCGTATCTCGAACAGCTGGAACGGGATACCGCGCCGTAACCATACTCTGCCGCATCAGGGCGGAAACGGGACGGGAACTCGCTTTCCGCCGAGTCCCCGTCTATACGCGGCGACTGTCTTTACATCAGCAGCATCTTCACGATCTTCTTTGTAATCAGAAGTTTGCGTCTGATCAACTCGGCAGGGCTGTCCTTCCAGCGGAAAGTGACCATTGCCGCGGCAGCCATCATGATCAGCTTCGACAGCGGCATCGCCAGCCATACGCCGTCCAGTTTGAAGAACAGCGGCAGAATCACCAATGCGAGCGGCATCGCAACCAGGCAGTCCGCATAGATCAGGATGGAAGCAAGCGTGTGGCGTCCTTTCGCCTGAAGATATGCGCACATTACCTGGAACAGCCCCAGCGAGACAAATCCGAATGAACTCAAAATCAGTCCCCGGAATGTGATCGCGGCAAGATCCGGTGTCGCATTGAATGCGCGGACAATCAGCGCCCTGCCCCAGATCGTGGCGATCATTGCGATTACGCCGAAAATCAGAGCGGCAAACATTCCGTAGCGGAGTACGCGCTTTCTGCGCGTGCGTTCTCCGGTCCCGATGAAAAAACT
>DXVA01000229.1:5693-7253 GCA_019408975.1 Lentisphaeria bacterium
TTGCGATGATCGCATATGCGGCAATCGCCGTAAGCCCGCCGTAAATCCCCGCGAAAATATTATGCAGGAGAATCACCAGCGTCGCCGCAAGCTGAAGCCCGAACGAAGGAAGCCCGGTCAGCATGATCTTGCCGAGAATCGACGCATACGGGCGCAGATGCGCGAAACGGAATCTGATCTTGACTTTCCCCCGCACGAAGTAGCCGACGGCAAGAATGCATGTGATCAGCTGGGCAAGAATCGTCGCCCATGCGGAGCCCTCGACGCCCCACTTCATCGCAATCACCATCCAGTAGTCCAGAACAATGTTCGCAATGAGTCCCGCAAGCATGATGAACATGGCGCTGTACTGCGCTTTTGTATGACGCATGACAGCCAGAAGGGAACAGGTCACGATCTGAAACACGCATCCTCCGCTGACAATCAGCGCGTAGTTGCGCGCCGAAGCGAAGATCGTCTCGTCCGCCCCCATCAGACCGACAAGCCGGCTGGTCAGCGGGGCAGCGGCGCCCAGAATAATTCCAAGCGGAATCATGATGAAGATCAGATTGCCGAAAAAAAGCCCTGCGGTCCGCAGTTTGTCGCGCCCGCGGCAGTAGGCGATGGTGATCGCGCTTCCGTTGCCCAGCATCTCGCCGATCCCGAGATAGAAGCAGGCAAACGGATATGCCACATTGATCGCAGCAAGTCCCTCCGTGCCCGCCCCCCAGCCGACGAAAAGACCATCCACCAGAATATAAATTCCCGACAGCAGCATACTGATCGCCGCCGGAACCGTATAACTTAAAAAACCTCTGAAATCCTTATTTAATGTAAAAATTTTTCTCATGATAATACCTGACGATAGCATTCACTGCGGAAACGCTGTTTCCGATTCCGCAAACAAATACGGTCCGCACCCCCTGCGGAGTGCACAGCCATGAGAAAAAAGGCGGAGGCGGCTCAAAGTGGCAGTCCTGAATGAATTTTGATCTGTCTACTCTCATTTTGCACCTCTCGCATTGTCGTTTTCCATAAAACCCCTTTATTTAGACTGCATTATAAAAAAAAAGTTCCGTCAAAACAATGAAAATACGAATATTTTTTCGTTTTTTTATTATTGGACGGGATCGCCGTTGCTCTGGAATTCAGGAAAAACTTGATTTCAGCCGCCACCCTCGCTTGCGCAGACGTATTGCCCGCCTTCCGCTCAATTCTTCAATAAGTTCGCGTTTTTCTCTTGACAAATCGTAATTCAGGATTATTTTTGAATCAGAGGAAGATGCATGGCGCATCTTCAGAAAAATGAAAACCATATCACCAAGGGGGGAATTATGGCAAGCATCAAACTGTTCAACAAAGACGGCGACAAAAAGGCGGTCGAAATCCAGAACGGAATCGAAAAGAAATTCGGATTCGTTCCGGAGGTGTTTCAGGCGATGGGCAGAAACGGAGAGTTTCTTCAGGAGGCGCTCCAGCTCGGGGAAGTCGCAGGAAAAGGGCTCGACCCCAGAACGAAAGAGCTGATTGCGGTTGCAGTCAGTGCGGTCTACGGATGCGAATACTGCCTCAGCGCACACC
>DXVA01000023.1:0-6801 GCA_019408975.1 Lentisphaeria bacterium
GAACAGATTGACGCCGCATTCCCTCTGATTCCATTGCTGTAAACCATCATTTCATCCTTAAACTTTTCCGGAAGCCATTTCGGCGAAACCGCACCAGAAGCACTTAATGCAATTCGCGGGATCAGTTTCGCCTTTGGATTGGCTTTCAATATCATGCGGCAGAAACGGTCGAGCAGGAAGTAATCCACCGTGCCGTCCGGTTTCTTCCATGCGGCAGGAACCAGAAATGTCACAAAATGAATTCCGGCGGCTGCGGCATGACGCACCTGTTCTTCAACAGTCGAACTGTCAAGCATCAAGACAATTCCATCTTTTGTATATACCCGGACAAACGGGGAAAATGTCAGTTTCCGGTTGGCTTTCCCCCGAATGCTGACAGTATAGAGGTGGTCTTTCTTCAATGGTATTCCTGTTAAATAAAAATCAATAAACTCCGAAAGATCGCGTGGACGAGTCTTTATGCGCAATACGCCCCTGCCGGATTCAAAAACCAGACCGTCTTTATAGATTGGATTGAACTTCCAGCGTGCATTCAATGGCTTCCTGAAATTGCAGCACTCCGCCATTCCGTCGACCACCCGTCCCTCCGTCTTATCATAAATGACAATTTCTGAAAAGGCAACATCAAAATCTTCTTCTGCCTTCAGACCGTTGAAACGCAGAAACAGTTCTCCAGCAGCTGATTCCACAGGAGAGTGGAATTGCAGAGAAAAATCTTTTGTTTCAGTCGAAAGATATTCAAGTCTATGACTGAGAGTCGGGTTAACATACAACATCCCGGGAAAAACCTGCTTTCCATTCTCCGTAAGACGCGGGACTCCGTCAATCATTTTTATCTGGTATGAACCGGAATACAGCAGTGCAGGCATAAGAAACACAGTCAGCACAAGGTGTTTGCAAATACTCTTTTTCATAAAAGTTCTCCTGTCATGATAAATTATTTTTCAAAGCCTGTCAAGAATCGGCAGTCGAAGATAAAACTGCCCCTGGGTTAAGTATTGGTCATAATAAATCTTCCGTTCATAAAAAGCTGCGCTGCCATCCGCTTTCACCACGGTAGCCCCAATCCCGTGGTTCTCAAAGGAAGGATCAGGATCGGCGGCTCCCATAAGCCGCCAACCGGCAGTGAAACAATAGACAAGAACCTCCCGTTTCATCCGTGACCAGGCGGGGAGCTTATATAGCCCAAGTAAATAATTGTCTGTATAACTGTCTCTCATATAGCCATAGTCAATAAACGGATTATTTTCCACTCCTTCCGAAGGCACATAATTCCAGCCGGCTTTAATTGTTTTAACAGAGCACTTTAAGATTTTAGGACGTTGTTCGCCGATTGGCTTGGCTGTACTTTTTCCAAAATATCCCAACGTCGCCGGAATACCAAGCCCATGAGGACCCACGGGGGGATAGAGATAGTAAATAGCTCGATAATCCGCATAATCATTCCTAAGCGTGCCGCGATGCGGCGGCAATCCCCGATAATCGTCACAATACATGGCAAGGCCGGTACCCTGCTGTTTCAAATTATTGATGCAGGCAATCCTCTTAGCCAGGGTTCTGGCATGATTCAACGCCGGCAGCAGCATCGCCGCAAGAATCGCGATGATCGCTATAACGATCAATAACTCTATAAGTGTGAAATCCTCGGTTTTGCGGATGCAGGAACAGGCTTTCAGCTGCAATTGCCTGTTCATGAAAGGTAAAAAATGATTTTTCTGCCAAATGCCCATAGATTGCTCCTCTTTTTTATGATTCTTATATTTCTGACAACAAACAAAGTCTGTCCGTATCGACTTTTTCATGCCCGCTCTCTGCACTGAATCCATTTCGCGCCCGTGCCAGAGTTTTTTTAATGACCAGAGACGCAGGAACTTTCACAACGCTGTTATGCTCCGTCTTTCCGTTTTCATGGTAATCCAGCAGAGTATTCAATGCCTTGTAACCAATGGAGTAAAACGGAAGGCCGATCGTCGTCAGCTCATCGTCATCCGAAAGCCCGGGAAGCGCATCGGAACCGATCAGAGAAATGTCTTCCGGAACCCGGATTCCAAGTTCACGTAAAGCTTTCATCGCAAGATTTGCACAATCATCGTTATAACACCAGTAGACCGTCGGCAGAGTATTGTTCCTCAATTTTTCCTGAAGAGAACAGTAAACGGAACGATAATTCGTCGCATTATAGCAGTGACAGTCCGGGTTGCAGTGGAATCCATATTCCTCCAGATGCCGCCGGATCAGTTCCGGCTGCCTGACTCCGGCATAAAAGAAATAATGATCCTGACCGTAATCCTCAAAGGATTTTGTATGGAGAACAAATCCAACCTCCCGATGGTTCATGGCGCGGAGACGATCGACAAGCGCCTGAACAGCCGGAATGGGATCCCACACCACGGTGCCGACATTCCGGAAATGCGAATAGGCGGAAATCATCACCTGCGGCAGCTTCTCGAACTTCATCAGGCGTTCCAGAGGACGGTCCGGAAACACACCGCGATCACCGATATGAATCACGCCGATCAGACGTTTTGCCAGCTCTTCAATGAAACCGTCGATTTCGGCATAAGAGGCACCGAAGTCCGGAAGCTGGATCATGATCGTGGAGATGTTTCTTGCCGCGGCGCTGTCGATGATGCCCTTGATGTAATAGATCGGGCGCCCGCTGCTCAGCTCGAACAGGGAGGAAAACTGACGCGGAACAATGATCCCGATATTCGGGAACGGGGAAAGCTGCTTCCTCGGCAGAGATTCCGCAACCCGCAGAATGTTCGGAGATTCCCGCTCAATGACCCCCTTGCTCAAAAGATCGCCGTAAGTTTTTGCAACCGTCTTCCGGTGAATCCCCAGCAGCTCGGACAGTTTCCGGATGGAAGGCAGACGGGAATCCGTTTGCGAGGTCATGCCCTGAAACAGCCGCAGAAGCTCTTCTTCCAGCTGGACAAACAGCAATTCCGGCTTCCCATGATCCAGCCTGATCTCCGAGTAGTCCAATTTCTTTTTCATCTGACAAAATACTTTTTTACCGGTTCTGATTCCATTTTCATTGTTAATTATATGAAAAAATCCGGAAAATGCAATATACGGAGAAAGAAAATATGAATTTTTATTTCCGTTTCGGTACACTGGAGGATGCCATATTCAAAAGAATGTCTGCCCTGCAGAATGCGCAGGCTCAAGATTTTCAGTCGCAGCAAGTGAAACGGCATTCCCGCACGAAAATACGGAAAATAAAGGAAACCGCTACTTGCCCGATTTCTCGCGGCGCAGACGGTCCCAGTAGGCAAGGCGCCTGATCAACTCACGCTCGAAACCGCGCTCCGGCGGATTGTAGAATCTGCGACGCGGCATTTTCTCGGGGAAATAATTCTGCCCGGAAAAACCTTCCGGCGTATCATGGTCATACTGATATCCCTTGCCGTAACCGATCTCTTTCATCAGCTTCGTCGGCGCATTCAGGATATGCGGCGGCGGACTCAGCGTGCCGAACTCTTTCGCGGCTTTCCGCGCCTTGCCCCATGCAACATCGGCGCTGTTCGATTTCGGAGCAGTCCCGAGATAAATAATCAGTTCCGCGATGGCGATATCGCCCTCCGGCGAACCGAGGCGTTCGTATGCGTCCCATGCGGCGATGGCGAGATTCAGCGCGTTCGGATCGGCAAGACTCACATCCTCCATCGCAAAACGCGTCAGGCGGCGCAGAAGATACAACGGGTCTTCGCCGCCTTCGATCATGCGCGCCGCCCAGTAAAGCGCGGCGTCGGTATCCGAACCGCGCAGGGATTTGTGCAGGGCGCTGATCAGATTGTAGTGCCCGTCGCGATCCTTGTCATACCCCGGCGCTTTCTGCTGAACGATCTTCAGCAGGCTTTCCCTGTTCAGGATTTCGCCTTCCGGTGTCAGATTGAATACGCTTTCCAGCAGATTGATCATATATCGCCCGTCGCCGTCGGCAAGGTCTTTCAGCGTTTCGCGCGCCTCCCCGTCGGCAGGCAGTTTCCTGTCGAGCTCCTTCTCCGCCCGGTCGATGATCTTCTCCAATGCGTCATGTCCCAGCGGTTTCAGGACAAAAACCTTGCAGCGGGAAAGCAATGCGCTGTTGAGCTCGAAGGACGGGTTTTCAGTGGTCGCGCCGACCAGCACCACGGTTCCGTTTTCAACATAAGGCAGGAAACCGTCCTGCTGCGCACGGTTGAAACGGTGAATCTCATCCACGAAAAGCAGAGTCCCCTCGCCCATTTCGCGCCGCCGCGCCGCCTCTTCAAAGGCCTTGCGCAGATCGGCAATCCCCGAGAAAACTGCGGAAAGAGCCACAAAATGAAGCGAAGTATGGTTTGCCATGATCCGCGCGGCAGTGGTCTTGCCGCATCCCGGAGGTCCCCAGAGAATGAAGCTGGAAATCTTTCTGGAATCGATCATCCGCCGCAGAAGCCCGTCGGGACCGACAAGATGCTCCTGCCCGACGATCTCATCCAGTTTTTTCGGGCGCAGTCGATCCGCCAGCGGGCGCCCCGCAAGAGAGGTAAACAATCCGGTTTCTTCGAACATATCAGCGCAATCCCAGAATAAAACGCCGGAGCGTATTCAGCGCGACCGCCGCCGTCCTTGCACGGATCTGCTCCCGGCTGCCGCGAAAATGATTCTCGATGATCTGGACCCGCTCCAGATAACGGACCCCGATATAAACAAGCCCGACAGGCTTCTCAAGTGTTCCGCCGCCGGGCCCTGCGACCCCCGTCACAGAAATCCCGCAATCGGAACCCAGTTTTTCACAGACGCCGTTCAACATTTCCGCAGCACACTGACCGCTGACCGCTCCATACTGCCGGAGCGTCTCCTCCTTCACGCCGAGCGTTCCCGCCTTGACCTCATTCGCATAGGAAATCACGCTTCCGAGATAGACGCCGGAAGCGCCCGGCACATCGGTAATCAGCGAGGAAATCAGCCCGCCGGTGCATGACTCCGCCATCGCCAGCTTATGCCCCGCCCTGCCAAGCAGATGCACGACCTCCTCCGCCACCGTTCTGGAATCATCGGACAGCAGGGAATCGGCAAAAATCCCGTGAACCTTTGCCGAAGCGTTCTTCACGGACTCCTCGCAATGGCTGCTGAGGAAAAGTTTCACGAACTCCGGCGCGGCACAGTAGGCGACGGAAAGTTCCGGCGTAGACTCGATGACCGGCTGCATCGCCTCCTCCACCTTTGATTCGGGCACGCCGGAAACATGGAACAGCTTTGAATAAATCTTCACATCCATATTCTGAATGATAACCGGCAGCACCTGATTGTCGAACATCGGGTGAAGCTCGGAAGGCGGCCCCGGCAGCATGACGATCTTCTTGCCGGGGAAACGATCCTGCTCTTTTGTCGCGATATAGATGCCGGGAGCGGTACCGAATCCGTTCATCAGCACCTCGCATCCTTTCGGGACATACGCCTGATTCAGAAAATGGAACGGGAGCGTCCCGCGTTTCAGGTTCATCCAGCGCGCCTTGATCGCTTCCGCCGCTTCCTCGCAGAGTTCCAGCGGATACCCCAGATGCTCCGCGATGCTCGGCTTGGTCAGGTCATCCGCCGTGGGACCGAGCCCGCCGGAAGTGATGATGAAATCCGCGCGGCTCATGACATAATCAAGCCCGCGCACAACATCCTCCGGCCTGTCCGGCACCTCAAGCGAAAGTTCGGGAATGATTCCGAGCTCCAGCAGTTTTTGTCCCATATAAGCGAGATTGGTATTGATGACGGCTCCTTTGAGCAGTTCATCGCCGATACATAAAACGCCGATTTTCATGATGCAAACATACTCCGTCTGTTTCCTGCAATATACTTTCCTTTCTTCAAAAAGTAAAGCATTCAGAAAACAAATCATCGGAACATTCCGGAGAAGTACTGCATTATAAACACAGCCGCATTCCGATGCTGGAATCGGTCACATCCGTGTAATAACCGTAGCGATACGTCGGGGTGAATCTTTCCCGCTGCGAATAATACCAGCTTCCACCGCGCTTGATGACACGATTCTGTGAATCGCGTTTCGCGGTGTTGCAGGGATCGGTCTGCGCTTCTGAGGAATACGGGAAATAATAATCCTCGACCCACTCCCAGACGTTGCCGGACATATCATAGAGTCCGAGTTCGTTCGGCTTTTTGCTTGCCACCGGATGTGTGCGGTTCGTATTTCCGCGCGTCCACGCGACGGCATTGATATCGTTGCTCCCTGCATAGGCATAGCCCCTGCTCTGCGTTCCGCCGCGCGCCGCAAACTCCCACTGCGCCTCACTGGGCAGATGGAAATTCCGGTCGGGCGCAAGCTGTCCGCTCTCATGGAGCATTGCATTCAACCGTTTGACGAATTCATGGCAGGCCCTCCATGTGACGTTGTCGACAGGCAGGTTTCTCCCGCTGAATTCACTGGGATTGCTGCCCATCACGGCGCGCCAGAGTTCCTGCGTGACTTCGGTTTCCCCGATCATGTAATCCGAGAGCGTCACGCTGTGTGCCGGCTTTTGATCGCGCTCGCGGTCGTCTGCCCCCATCATAAACGTACCGCCTTTTACGGGAATCATCTTGAACGAAACGTTTTTGACGGTAAAAACCGTCGCCTGCCAGTTGATGGATACTCCTGCCGATTTACTGCTGTCCATATTTCGGGTCTCCGTATTTGCGGCGGCATCGCCGCATCCGGCCATGAAACCGCCGGTTGCCAGAATCATTGCGGAAATAAAAAGTTGTGAAATCCGTTTCATATTTTTGTTCCTCCTGTTCATTTCAGCGTCTGCATATCGATGACGTAGCGGAATTTAACTT
>DXVA01000023.1:6811-24818 GCA_019408975.1 Lentisphaeria bacterium
TCCCGCCAGGCTTGGGTGACGGCTTCTCCGGTTGCGGGAATCAGCTCGACTTCCGGGTAAATATTATTTTTAACGGAATAGTCGAGCATTTCCTGCGTTTCCGGGAGCCCTCCGATCTGCCAGCCTTTCAGAAAGCGGTCCGGTGCGGAAAATACGAGGTCGGTGGTTTTCAGTACCGGGGCTTCCGCGACGGCCGGGAGGCCGACGATGCAGAGTTCTCCTTTGCGTTTCAGCATCTTCATATACATGATCGGCTCATATGAAGCCGGAATCGTGCTCAGGATAAAGTCGAACGAATTGTCCAGCCCTTTCAGTTCCCCGGGGCGGGTCACATTCACATACCGTTTTGCCCCGAGGCGTGCGGCATCGGCGCGCTTGCTCTCGGTGATGTCGAACACCGTGACCTCCGCCCCCAGCCGGACCAGATACTGTACCGCCATGTGCCCGAGTCCGCCGAATCCGGCAACGCCGGCTTTCTGCCCGGCTTTGACTCCGAACGCCCGAATCGGGGAATAGGTCGTAACTCCGGCGCAGAGAAGCGGCGCAACCCGCTTCAAATCGGCTCCGGCGGGAATTTTGAGCGCGAAACGTTCCGGAACGACGATTTTATTGGAATAACCGCCCATTGTGATTTCATTGCCGTGGTTGTAATCCTTGTTGGCATACGTTCCCACGGGACCACGGCGGCAATACTGCTCCTGTCCTTCCCGGCAGTCCTCGCAAACACCGCAGGAACCGACCAGACAGCCGACTCCGGCGAAATCTCCGGCTTTGAATTTCGTCACGTTTTTGCCGACCGCGACCACCTTGCCGCAGATTTCATGACCGAGTATGGCCGGATACGGTACCGGTCCCCAATCGCCGCGCGCAGTGTGGATATCGCTGTGGCAGATGCCGGAGTACAGAATTTCGATCTCGACGTCGCTGTTGCCGACTGCGCGCCGGGTGAAGTCGATCTGTTTGAACTCGCTCTCCGGTGAAGACATGGCGAATCCTTTTGCGGGGATGCGCGGCGCCTGCACCCCGCCTGAAACTCCGAAAACGGTTCCGGCCAGCAGAAACGCTCCCATCAGGATAGTGTTGATTGTTTTCATTGTTATGACCTCCTTTTTATGTTGGGTTTGTTATTTTTCAAGCCTGCCGCCGAAAACCGGGAAAATGCCAGCCTCGCCGTAGCTTCTGATGCGTTCGATGTTCTTCAGCATTTCCAGATCGGCAGCGGAGATTTCAAAATCCACGGCTGCGTTATTTTTCATATGCGCCGGATTGCCGGTTTTCGGCAGCGGCAGCAGTCCGAGCTGGAGACAGTAGCGGATGCAGAGTTGCGGCAGCGTGACTCCGTATTGTTCCGCCAGCGCGGCGACCTGCCGGTTCTTGAACATTTCACCGTGTCCCATCGGCGAGTACGCCTCCACCAGCATCCCCCGGCTTTGCGCGTAATCGATCAGCTCGAACGGAGTGTTGCTGATGTGCGCGAGAATCTGGTTGACCATCGGTTTCACGGTACAGCAGTTGAGGATGTTATCCAGATCGGCCGCTTCAAAATTGGAAACGCCGATCGCCCGGAGTTTTCCCGCCCGGTATGCCTCCTCCAGCGCACGCCATGCTTCGCGGTTGCCCTCGAAATAATGATTGCCGCCGCGAAATTCGGTCCACGGTTCCGGACTGTGAATAAGCATCAGATCGAAGTAATCCAGTCCCGCCCGTTTCAGCGAACCGTCGATGGCGGCGGCCGCCTCCGCGTAATTTTTGATTGCCGCCTCAAGTTTGGTCGTCACAAACACGGCTTTGCGGGGAAGCCCGCAGCGGCGGACGCCTTCGCCGACGCCGCGTTCATTGCCGTATCCCTGCGCCGTGTCGATATGCCGGTAGCCGAGTTCCACCGCGTCACATACCGCCTGCGCCGCCCTGCCGTCGGCAATTTCCCAGGTGCCGAGACCGAGTTTCGGGATTTTCACTCCGTTGGAGAGTTCATACGTTTCATTCAGAATCATGTTGCTGCTCCTTCATTTCAGTTTCAATTTCCGAATCAGCAGATCCAGACAAAAGAGTTTGTCCTGTTTGTCGTGAACCGCCGAAAGCAATTCAGAGCGATAAGAGAGAAGCCGCTGTTTCACTCCCGCCCAGCGGGCTTCCCGGCAATTGTTCAGAAGCTGTTTAATCTGTTCCGGTTTCATGCCGGCATCTTTCAGCATTTCGCCGATTTTCTGTTCATCAGCCATTACATTGTGCATTTATTTTACCTCCTGTGAAATAATATAGAATCCTCCTGTGAAATTACAAATACTTATATTTTATGAATATCAATACCTTTTATTTATGGAAATATGTGATATATTAATGCCAAAAGAAACAAAGGGGCAGGATATGGAAATCAGGGTTTTAAAATATTTTCTCGCTGTGGCGGAAGAAGAGAGCGTGACACGAGCGGCTGAAGTGGTGCATACTTCGCAGCCGAATCTTTCACGCCAATTGAATGATCTGGAAGAACAGATCGGAAAAAAGCTGTTTGTGCGCGGCAGCCGGAAGATCACACTGACGGAGGAAGGGATGTTTCTGCGTAGACGGGCGCAGGAGATCATCGAGCTGGCCGAACGGACCGAAACGGAGCTGACTTCGTTCGACGAGTTCACCGGTGGAGTTGTCCACATCGGAGCGGCGGAAACCCATGCCATGCGGATTCTGGCGGAGGACATGCTTGCCCTGCGCCGGACGCATCCGCAGATCCGGTTCGACATCTTCAGCGGAAGCACCATCGAAGTTACAGAGCAATTGAAAAAGGGATTGCTCGACTTCGGAATTCTGGTCGCCCCGGTCGATCTGGCGGAATACGACTATCTGCGTTTTCCCCAAAATGATGTGTTCGGACTCCTGATGCGCAAAGACAATCCTCTGGCGAAACTCGACGCCATCCGCCCGGAGGACATCCGCGACCAGCCGGTCATGATTTCTCACCAGCAGGAGGACGGGAATGTGCTTTCCGGCTGGTTTAAGGGCAGTCCGGAAAGCCTGAACATCGTCTCGACTTTCAACCTGATCACCACCCCGGCGATGATGGTCGATGCCGGGCTGGGATGCGCCTTCACTTTCGACCGCTTGGTAAACACCTCCGGCGACAGCAATCTCTGCTTTCGGCCGCTGGACCCGCCGCTGGAAACCAGCCTCTATGTCGTCTGGAAGAAGTATCAGATGTTTTCCCGGGCCGCCAGGATGTTTCTGGAGAAAATCCGGAATGGTTCCATGAAAGAGTGCCGGGATATTCCTCAACAGCGTCTTTCAAAACAAAAATAGTTCTCCCGGGCCGTTTTCGATTCAGAATTGAAATTTTTTCAGGAAATCAGTTCTGATTGATCGTTGAACAAGCCGAAATCAGGCAGCGGCTTTTTTACGGCGGCGGGCAAAATACGCAACACCGCCTCCAATCAGGACGGATGCAAGAACTCCCGGAAGAGGCTGTCCGCTGGGCGCTGCGGTTTCAGAAAGCTGATACTCCCAGTGGGAAGGAGTCAGGAAAATTCCGGCAGATCCCTGATAAAGACAGAACTCATCACCGGCAGTACCGCTTTTCCCGAACGTATAGTCCTGATTGCCGGTATTGGTGAAGGTGAAAATCTCGCCGGACTCATTGGCAATCCAGATTCCGATCTTGTCCTCGGAAGAAAAGGTCCCGAGAAAACCATCCGGCTGCACATGGACAAGCTTCTGGTCCGACAGCAGATAATATCCCCATGAATTATCACCCAGGACAAGGCTGTTTTTGACGAACAGGTAATCCAGCCCTTTATGAACGCCGGGACGGTCCATTCTGAGACTTGTCGTACCGTCAAACGAAAAATAGCCCCCGCCGTTTCCGGACGCATGGTACTGAAACGCGGCAAACAGATTCAGTGAGAGCAATGCCAGCAATATCATTGTAATTTTCTTCATTATGAAAGTCTCCTTGATTTTTTCAGGAAAATAATTTACAACTATGGGGTAACACCATAGCAAATGGAAAAATGAAAAAATCCTGTTTTTTTATTTTTCCGTATTGAAAACTGAGAAAACGGCTGTTAGAATAAAATCGTTTCATAATCTCTTCCGCGGTCAGGGAAATAGAAAAACGGAATGAACACCCCGGTGCAAAGCACGCGGGGTATCGGGGATTTCGCCTGCGGCGACCAGCTTATTCAGCTGGACCGAAGCAGGACTGAAAGTCCTGCACGAAGCATTTTTGCGGTGCAGAGCATCGCACTATTAAAACAATTTTAAAAAATAAAAATATGTCACAGAAATATCTTACAGCCGGTGAATTCGCCTCTCTCTGCGGTGTAAAGAAAGACACGGTCTTTTATTATGACGAAATGGGTCTGCTGAAACCTTTTCTGGTGGATGAACGGGGATATCGCTATTATGTCTGGCCGCAGTTTTTTACATTCTGCATCATAACAGCGCTCAAAGAGATCCGCATGCCGCTCTCTGAAATCAAAGACTATCTTGACAAAGAACATTCCGTGGAATATTTCTATTCAACCCTGCAGGAAAAGAAAAAGGAGCTTGCCAGAGAAAAAAAGCGGATCGATCACCTTTACCGCCTGGTCCGCAACACAATCCGGAAACTGGAATACGCCAGGAATATTGTTCCGGGGCAAATGGAAATTCTTGAACTGCCGGAAGAACACTTTCTGGTCGCCGATCTTTCAGTACCCGACGGAACCCCGAACGATATCCTTGAAGAATACCGCAATTATCTCCTGAAACTGACCGGTTCGGATTTTCACGAAGAACTGCTGGGAGGGACAATCATAATGCAGGAAGATTTTGAAGATGATATCTTCATATGCAGGTATCACTACTTCAAGATCCCGCATCACTTCAAAAAATCGGGCTTTGACAAGCCGGCGGGAACTTATGCCGTCGAATATCACCTCGGATCTGAAAAAAGTATTCCGGATACCTACCGCAGTATGAAACAGAAGATAAAAGCGCTCGGTTTCCGCATCGCCGGAAACGCATATGAAGAGGATATCATCAATCAGGTTCTGGAAAAGAACCCGGATAAACATCTGACAAAACTCTCAATACAAATAGAAAGCATCAAATCCGAAGCACCTGAAAAAGTCGAAAAACAGAATTTTCCATCCTGAAAGAATGCTTGCGCCTTCTTCCATCTTAAAGCCGCCCCGAAGGTCAGGGGATTGAATCCGATAAGATCAAACCGGAAAGCAATCAAGATTCGGAAATCTCTGAAATCTCATTCAGACGCCGCTGAACTTCCAGACGCCACTTTTCCAGTTCGTCATCCGTCAGATTCGGCGGTATTATGACGGGCTCTCCCAGTCTGAGCGTAATTTTCGCCCACGGTTTCGGTATCTGAAAACGGTCCCAACTGTCTAATTCCCAATATGACGAATAATTGACGGAAATCGGAAGAATTTTGACGCCTGTCTCGCTGGCAAGGTGAATCGGTCCCCGGCTCATGACATATTTCGGTCCACGCGGTCCATCAGGAGTGAAACTGACGTATTTCTTCTCCCTGATGATCTTCTTCATTGCGCCGTGCAGAACCTGAACCGCCTTGCGGGAACTTGAACCGCGCACGCTCTCAATGCCGAACTGTTTCACGAGGTCCGCAATATACTGTCCGTCACGCGAAGCGCTGATGACGGCTACGGTGTGTTCCCGTTCCCATCTGGCGAACATCGCCGGAAAAAACAGAAGACGGTTGTGCCATGTTACGGTAATCGCCGGCGGACTTTTCGCATCAATCACACCAAACGGATCAATGATCTCCGTCCGCATAATGTGACGGAGCAGGGAAAGAAACTTTGCTGGAAGCCAGTAGAACCAATCCGGAAACTTCTTGATCTGACGAAACTGCTGCTTCAGGGTCATGACCTGCTCCCGATCACTTTCGAACCATGGGTGCAGAGATGACGTATCTCGCAACGGGCGCAGTCAGGGCGCCCGGACGGACAGCGGTTACGTCCGTGCATAATCACAAGATGTGAAAACTCACCCCATTTTTCAGGATCGAGATGAGCACAGAGAACCGTCTCGATCTTTTCAGGGTCCTCCGATTTAACGACTCCCGCCAGATTCATGATCCGCTTCACATGAGTATCAACAGGAAGACCGGGAACCCCGAAGGCATCCGCAAGAACCACATTCGCGGTTTTACGCCCAACTCCCGGCAGAGAAGTCAACTCCTCCATCGTATCCGGTATCCTGGAGTTGAATCGCTCCACAATGGCGCGGGACGCCGCAATGATATTCTTCGCCTTGGCACGATAATAACCGCAGGAGTGAATCAGCTTCTCAAGATGCTCCGTCTCAAGTTCCGCAAAATCCTCCGGCCCGGCATACTTCCTGAACAGAGGCTCCGTCACACGGTTCACCATTTTATCCGTGCATTGTGCGGAAAGAATGGTGGACACCAGAAGCTGAAACGGGGTTTCATGTACCAGAAAACATTTCTGCGGCCCGTAAGTTCCCAGCAGAATATCATAAATTTCTGCAAGTTTCTTCTTCAGAGCTTCCGTCTTTTTTCCGGAGACCGCCATGATCCACCCCCGTTAAATTCGAGTTTCTTCCGTATTCCTGAACACACCAATCTTCACCAGAAACCATGCAATCGGCCCCCAGATGATATAGCCGTTGATCAGGATCACACCAGTCCATGCGGGTTCAATGCACAGTGCAACCAGCACCACAAAAGCTATCAGCATACGCTTCCTGTTGCGCGGAATCGAGAACAGCCATTTGCCGAAATGCTGATAAGGAATCGTGCTGACCATGAGGAAACCGAGGATTGCCGTATAGTATGGCAGAAAAGAAATCAGGTTCACCATGGCGGAACCGTCCTGCGGCTGCTCCAAAGCATAGAAAATCGTCACACTGCAGATTGCGCCTGCCGCGCCGGGAGAGGGCAGTCCGGAAAACTTGTCGCTGCTTTTCTTTTCCAGAATCGCATGAACGTTATATTTGGCAAGACGCAGCGCGGCACATCCGAGATAAATAGCGCAGAGACACCAGACCAGGCGGAACTGATTTCCTGCAAGCGAGCGCATCGAATGCGCCATCACGGCAACCAGCGTCGCCGGAGCCACGCCGAACGTTACCATGTCCGCCAGAGAATCCATCTGGATTCCGTGCAGACTCGCCGCATTCAGGAGGCGCGCGGCATACCCGTCGAATGCATCAAACACCATTGCAAACAGAATCATGCAGGCACTGAAAGCAAAAATCTTCTCAATTCCGTCGGAACCGTCTCGGTACATCATCTTCTCATAAACCTGAAGCGTATAGAGAATTGCCGCAAATCCGCAGAGAGAATTGCCGAGCGTCAGAGCATTCGGAACCCATTTGATCCAACGGTTGCGTTTGATCAGGTCCTTGAAATGTTGTTTCATTTTACCGCCATTGTTATGATTGGACAGAAGCTTATTTTTTCTGAACCGGGACAGATGCCGTTTCCTGCTTTGCGCAGAATCTGGCAATCACAGTCATTCCCCCGAACACACGGTCGCCGACACTGACCGCTGGTTCAAAATTACTTTTCACCGGCAGATAAAGTTCTGTTCTGGAACCGAATTTGATCATGCCGTAACGCTCGCCTTTCTTCAGGAGAGTACCGGATTCCACCGGGCAGACGATCCTGCGCGCGATTGCACCGGAAATCTGCTTCACGGCAACAGGGAACTCATTTCCCTCAATCTCCCCGATGCCGCCCATGATCAGCGATTCATTCTCCTTTGCGGCGCGCCCGTCGCGGGCATCATGGAAACACCCTTTCTTATAAGAGGTGAATTTCACTGTCATTCTGCAGGGAGCCCGGTTCAGATGCACATCGAAAACGGAAAGAAAAATTCCGATCCGCAACATATCTTTTCCCTCGAACAGCGCGGCAAGTTCCTCATTGCCGCAGTTGCTGTTCGGAATCAACTCGATATCCCGCACTATGCCGTCCGCGGGCGAGGCAAGAACCTTTTCATCGGACGGGATCCTGCGCTCCGGATCGCGGAAAAACGCCGCGAAAGCCGCCCATACGACAATGACAAAGACAGCAAGGCAGGCTCCGGCTCTCCCGTTAACGATTACGGTCAGTACCGCACAGAGAATCAGGAGCACCGCCGCGCAGACAGTTGCCCTGAGCCACTCTTTTTTGCCATACTTTGTTAATTTCATAAATTTTCTCTCTGTAAATGTTGCATACTAAAATTAAAGCGGTTCCGCAAGAAACGCCGCAAGCTCCGGCCTCACGGCAATATTGCCGTGGCAAACCGCCAGAGCCAGCGCATCCGTAGAATCGTTCGGAATTCCCGAAACCTCCAGATGGCAGACCGCCGCCAGGACAGAAGCAACCTGTTCCTTGGACGCAGTCCCCATTCCGACCGCCGACCTTTTCGCCGTTTTCGGCGAATATTCATACACCGGAACACCGGCATTCGATGCGGAAGCGATCGCCACCCCCCGCGCCATGCTCAGAATCATCGTTGTCCGCACATTCTTTCCCACAAACGCCATTTCAATCGAAGCGGCATCCGGCTTGAAAACATCGACCAGCTCTTTGATTCCCATATAGATACGGCGCAAACACTCGCTGTGTTTCAAAGAGGGGGCGTTCTTAATGACGCCGCAGTCCAGCACATGGATCCGGTTCCCCTCCATGCGGACCACGCCGTAACCGGTCCGCCGGATCGCCGTATCTATTCCGAGAATAACCATTCTGCCTGATCCCGGAGATTACTCCTGAGCGTCAATCTCGTCCAATACTTCACTTGCGATATTCGCATTGTGATGAACCGCCTGAACATCCTCCAGATCATCCAGCTTGTCCACGAGACGCAGAATCTGCTGGGCGGTGGAAAGATCATTTACGCCGACGGTATTATCCGGGCGGCGCACAATCCCGGACTCGGTCGTTTCAATCCCGGCATCTTCCAGAGCTTTTGCAATATCGGTAAAAGCTTCCGGAGCTGCCCAGATTTCGGCCATGCCGTCTTCCACTTCAATGTCCTCCGCGCCTGCGTCGAGAACAATGTCCATCAGTTTCTCCTCATTGGCATTCGCCTCGTCGGTAATCACGAAATGCGCTTTTCTCTGGAACATCCAGCCGACGGCGCCGTTGGCTGCAAGATTCCCGTTGTTGCGGTCAAACGTCAGGCGCACATCGCCTATGGTCCTGTTCTTGTTGTCGGTCAGACACTCGACAATGATCGCGGTTCCCTGCGGTCCGTAACCTTCATAGACAATCTCTTCATAAACAACATTGCCGAGTTCTCCGGCGCCTTTCTTGATGGCACGGTCAATGTTTTCACGGGGCATATTTGCGGAACGGGCTTCGATCAAAGCCATTCTCAAACGCGGATTCGAGTTCGGATCTTTGCCGCTCTGCTTCACGCAGACCATGATCTCTTTGGCAAGCTTTGAAAAGATTTTGCCTTTCTTCTTATCCGAAGCTTCCTTTTTGTGCTTGATATTCGCCCATTTGCTATGACCTGACATAGGCTGACCTTCCTTCTTTATATGTTATTTCATCTGAAAAAATACCTATATAAAACGCATCCGGGAAAAACCGGGTACATTCACCAGCTTTTAAAATATCACATCTTTACTCATTTGTCAATTCAAAATTCTCATATACATTCGTACCAGCACATCTCCGAAAAAGATCCAGACCAGCATTCCGAATGCAAGAAACGGGCCGAAACGGAGGGTCCGCCGCTTCCGGTATTTCGGAATCAGACGCAGAAACGGAGCGCCTGCCAGCCCCGCCAAGGAACCTGCCAGCACCGTGAAAAGCGCTCCCGGAAGACCGGTCAGGGCTCCGGCGGCGGCAATGAACTTTACGTCTCCCCACCCGAGCGCCTCACGCTTGAAAATCTTTTTTCCGGCAATCGCGCAAAGCGCCATCAGCCCCCCCGCCGCAAGCATGGAAGCCAGCGACAGCAAAAGCGCAGCCACACGGGAATCAAGATTCCATGCAGACGGAAACAGCACGGCAAATGCCACACCGCAGATCATGCCGAAGTAAGTGAATTCATTCGGAATGATGCCGAGTTCGCAGTCCGTGAATGCGCTGCAGATCAGAATTGCCGTCATCACGAAGTAAGGCAGAAGAACCGCAAGCGGCTGCTGCATGGCAATGGCTTTCAGAAAAATGAGTGCAAACAGCAGGCCGGTCACAAGTTCCACAAGAAAATACCGGACCGTAATCGGTTCATGGCAGGAACTGCATTTTCCCCCCAGAAAAACCCAGCTCAAAAGCGGAATGTTCTCCAGTGCGGTGATTTTGTGATCGCATTTCGGGCAGTGCGACGGCGGTGATACGATCGACATCCCGCGCGGCACCCGCCAGATGCATACATTCAGGAAACTGCCGATACAGCACCCGAAAATAAAGGTTATCACGATCCAGAATGTAAATATCTGTGGATACATCCGGAAATATTCAATTACATCTGCCGTGTTCAGCATTCTTTTCCTTTCTTCAGTTTCCTAGTTTCCCAAATGACGGCAGTAAATAATTTATATGTCTCTGATGTATTGTCAACTCTATTATTCCATCCGAGCGACAATAAAACCGGAAAAGAGGAAAACTCCATGCAGTTTTCAAAAACGAAAACAGCTCGCTGTCTTTCATTCTCGAAAAACAGACGGACTGTTCCTATGAAACGGCGGACTGTTTGCAGAAACCTATTCCAGCCTGCGCAGCTGCCAGTTGAAAAGACGCTTGAAGATCCAGGCAAAGGCAACCGCCGAAATACCGAAGAGAAATGCAGCCGGGTACTCTCCGATGTAAGCCTTGGAAAGAGCCATGACGAAACAGTTGATCCATACCGCTCCCGTGACAGCGGTAAAAACTCCTCCGAGAATCAGGTGTTTCGGTTCTCTCCGCAACTCGCCACGCTCCCGCAGCATATCCTGTACCGGACGCCAGTATCCCATCGGACGGGCACGTTTATAGAAGTTCATCAGAACCTCCGGTTTTTCCGGGCGCGTCAGGAATGTGACCAGCAGAACGAAAGCCGTTGTCAGAAACATACTGGCAAGCGCCCAGTAAACATCCATCATCTGTGCATGAGTAACGCTGAGCGCCTTCTGTTCCGCCCAGAACTGCCAGCGCTTAAGCAGTGTCTTGCCGATGAAATAGATACAGGGGCCGCCAATCGTGGAAGCGACCCAGGAACAGAAATTGATCCGCCAGTACCACCAATATCCCCAGCCAATCAGGGCGGAAGAACCGAACAGCCCCAGCAGTGTAATCGCAATTCCAAGCAAACTGTCGGACATGTAAACAACCAGCACAGCCAGCAGCATCATGCCGACCATGACCAGGCGTCCCGCCCAGACCTTTCTGCCTTCGCCGATTTTGAAGATCGGCTGGAGCACGTCATTCACAATCGTCTGCGCCCCGTAACTCAAATGACTGCTGACTGTAGACATGACAGCCGCAGCCAGCGCAGCAAGAGTCAAACCTTTGAAACCGGCAGGCAGATAATTGTTGATCAGAATGCTGTAAGCACTCTCACGCTCCTGCGGTGACGCCTGATACAGTTCAGGAAAATCAGCCAGCAGACCCAGAGCGGGAAGAGTCAGCAGAAGAAGCATGACAAAGAGCCCCGCCTGCGTCCAGATACTGACCTTGATCGCCTCGCCCGTATTTTTGCAGGAAATCACCCGCTGCCCCTCGATCCCGACTGAACCGCCCGCCCCGCAGCTGCAAAGGAAAAACCAGATCAACACCAGCACCGGACTCACCACAGGATTGCCCTGCTGGGGCCATATTGACAAAATACGTTCGCTCTGTTCCGCTGGGAATGCCTTGGAGACAGCCGCAGCCAGTTCTGCAGGCCCGCCGAAATGATACAATACCGCGCCGCAAATGAAAATACTGGAAACAACAATCACCAATGTCTGTATGAAATCTGTAACCAGCACTCCGGCAAACCCTGAAACCCACACGTAAATCAGCAACAGAGGCAGGATAATAACCAGAGTCGTCAATTTATCAGTATACCCGAAAAAATTCGAAAAGATCATATGAATTCCAAGCAATCCCGCCCCCGTCCACGGGATAATCCCCAGCAGAACGCTGGAAATGGATGAATAACTGCGGACGAAAGAGCCGCAGTTCCCGCCGAAGCGCAGGCTGAAAAACTCCGGGCCGGTGGAAACTCCCAGTTGCCGCCAGCGGGCGAAGAACAGCAGGCCCGCCAGCAGAACGCCAAGGGAAAAACGGGAAAAATAAAACCAGCAGACCGGCAAACCGACCGCCAGAGTCACACCGACATAGGCAGGAGCCACATCGGCGTTCATCGCAGTCACTGCATTGGAGATACCGGTAAGCCAGCCGGGCATGGACCTTCCGGCAAGAAAATATCCATCCGCGTTTTTATTGGAACTCTTCAGAATTTTATTGGCACAGATTCCGGCGACAAATGAAATGATCAGATATGTCGCCAGCACCAGACAGTCGATCAGAGGAAAATTCATTTCATGCTCCTATCGTGATCCGGTCAGAACTGGAGCTGTGGAATTACGGACAATCAAACCGGGCTCCATCACGAAATTGCGGACTGTTTTCCCTTTCATCAGTTCAAGCAGCATGTGCATTGCCGCTTCGCCCTGTTCCAGCTGCGGCTGCTGAATCGTAGTCAACGACGGATTCAGCAGTTTGCTCCAGACCAGATTGTCAAACCCGACCAGAGACACCTCGCGCGGGACTTGAATATCCGCCCTGTTCAATGCCTGAAGAACGCCGCTGGCAATATAATCCGTACTGCAGGCGACGGCTGTAAAACGATTTCCCATTTCCAGAAAGTTGGAAAAACCGAAGAATGCCTTTTCGATATTGATTTCGTCTTCGATCGCGCACGGAATCAGTTTGAGCCCTTTTGCGCGGGCAATCTCCTCCGTACATTTCAGACGGTCCTGGCTGTAAGTGGAAAAGGAATGGCAATAGACGATTTCCCTGTGCCCAAGCCCCGCCAGATGATTCATCACCAGTTCACACGCCTTCCGGGTATCCACGTAAACGGATGGCAGGCTGATATTCGGTTCCTCACCAAGACATACAACAGGAATGTTCCTCGAAAGAAACGCCTCATAGTGTTCCTTCCGGACCCAGTTTGCCACAATAATCATACCATCCACCTTCTCTGCCAGGCGGTTTACAACCTGTTCGCTTTTGAATCGGCATCGTTCGACAGCATGGATGATCACATCATAGTCGTGCTCGGCGGCAGCCGCTTCGATGCCGACGGCGATTTCGCTGAAAAACGAATCCGAAAGCCGTGGTGTAATTACACCGATCAGATCCATTTTCCGTCCTTTCAGAGAAGTTTTATAGTTCAATTCCGAAGCACATTTCATCACCGTTTCGCGGGTAGCCTCGCTGACCCCCGGTTTGCCGTTCAGCGCAAGTGAAACTGCGCTCCGCGATATCCCCAGCTGCTCCGCCAGCTGATCCAGAGTTACATTGCGGGCTTTTTTCTTTCCTGTATGTCTCATAACCATGTCGCTTTCCTGTTTGTCTGTTAAAATCCGTAATAACCTTCACTTGCCTGATTCAAAGCATCAATCAGGATATTATCCTTCCAGTTCAATGCTCCTCTTGTATTCAATGCGGCATGTCCGTCACCGAACAGACCGCTGTTTTTATTATTGTGGCGGTAACGGATCGAACGCGGGCCTTCCCAACCGCCGGCAGCCCCCTCCGGAAGATCACGGTTCAGAGGATATAAATAGGAGAGACTGCTGCCCTGATAAGTCGCAGTATCATTCGTCCAGCGTACACGCCAGGTCATGAAATCATTGTATCCCCAGCTCTTTTCATAATTTGTTCCCTTTTCACTGACGACCATCTTCATGCTCGGCTGTCCGAGCACACTGACTTTGCGGTGCTTTCTGTAAGGCTGATCATCCGGCCAGTAACTTGGCGCCAGAGCCTGATGAATTCCGTAAATCTTGGCATAGCCTGTAGTTTTCGGGCAGTCGAAAATGCCGCCTTTGCCGAGATAAAGCGATGAACTGTCGTTCAACTCAAGATCTTCAGCGGTTTTCGCGGCAATCAGCTGATACCAGTTTACACCACCGTGATTATCGCCTAGCGGAAAATAATCACTGCTGTCGTTAATGTACATTACCATGTGCTGACCGATCTGCTTCATATTACTGATGCATTTGACTCCCTGTGCCGTTTCACGCGCCTGGTTCAAAGCCGGCAGAAGCAATGCCGCCAGAATCGCAATAATCGCAACCACGATGAGGAGCTCTATGAGGGTGAAAATTTGCATTTTCACCCTCGAAGTAAGAACAGAAGAACAGGGAACTCTGAAGTAGGAAGGAACGGGGAAACATTTGAACAATCGAACATTAGAACAATTGAACAATTGAAGGAAGAAAGAAGAAGCAGGATCAGGGGAATGGCGACGTCCTGCCCTGTCCTGCTGACGGAATGAAATACCAATTTTACTACTTTTTCTCAGCGGCGGGCAAACAACCGCACAACTGGAAAAAAAGAAAAAAGAATGCGGAATACCTGAATCAAGTTTTTTCACCCGTTCTTCCTCTCTGCCATGTTTTCTGTCTTCATCGGACTTCATCCAAGTGAACAATTTCATATTCCGTCTCATAATCAATTCCTTCCTCAACATTCCATCAATATATCATTACGCCGCTTACTGCTTGAGTTCGCCCAATCCATAATAGTTCTCACCTGCCTGATTTAATGCTTCAATCAAAATATTATCTTTCCAGTTCAGGGATCCTTTTACATTCAAAGAAGCATGTCCATCACCGAAAAGGCCGCTGTTTCTGCCATTGTGACGATAGCGGATCGAGCGGGGGCCTTCCCATCCTCCTGCTGCGCCCGGTGCCAGATCACGGTCAAGTTCAGAGGAACAGGAAAGCATGCTGCCCTGATAAGTCACGGTATCATCGGTCCAGCGTGTACGCCAGGTCATGAAATCATTGTAACCCCAGTTTTTCTCATGATTCGTTCCTTTCTCGCTGACAATCATCTTCATGCCGGGTTGTCCGAGAATACTGACCTTGCGATGTTTTCGCGGCCACAGCTGATCGGGGAACCAGCTCGGCGCCAATGCCTGATGAATTCCATAGATTTTGGCATAGCCGATCGTCTCAGGACAATCAAAAAATCCACCCCGTCCATAATACAAAGGAGATGTCTTATCCATGTCTGCGGCATTCTTTCCCGCAATCTGCTGGTACCATGTCACACCGGCATCATTCTCGCCGACGGGGAAAAAATCATTGTTGTCCTTTGCATAGCGTGCCATACACTGCCCGATCCGACTCATATTATCAAGACAGCGCACTTCTCCCCCCATCTCGCGGGAACGGGTGAGAAACGGCAGGCACATCACCGCCAGTAATGCAATCACGGCGATTTCCATTAAGAGCTCCGTCAATGTGAAATTCCACTTTTTCTGTTTCATTGTCCGTTTCCTTTTTATTGTTATTCCACTTCAATTTCACTTAACATGGTCCATGCCCAACTTTCACTGCATCCTGCAATACGCACCTTGACGTATCGCGCACACATTCCCTCAGTCCTCAGATAGAACGGACATGGCCCGAATAAAGCATTCTGCGGTTCCGCAGCAGCCGGCTTCATCCCGCACCATGACACCTTGTCGGCAGAAAACGCAACTTCCACGCTTCCCGGCGGAACCACTCCGTATTTCTGATCCTTGACACACCAGACCGTCACACCGGCAACCGGCTGTATTTTCTTCAGGTCAATAACGATGTCCACCGGAGTTCCTCCCTGCCAGCCGTAATACTGTCCGAACCACGCGCGCTTGGCAATCATGCCGTCGGTCAGCCATACCCCGTTTGGCTCATTGCTGTTGTTGCGTTCCGCCGTAGGAACAGGCGAAAATGTATAACGGCAGTCCGCCAGGCGCTGCGGCTTTCCGTCCAAATTCAATTCCAGCTCCGAAATCATCATCCAGCCGGCGGATTCCCCGTGAAAAGAAACGTATTTTGCAGAGACTGTCTGCGGCAATATGAATCTGAGATATCCGTCCCGGACATACCGGTTCTGTTTTTCAGTTGCAGTCAACTCCCGGTAATCCAGAATCAGAGGCTCCGGATCGGGAATTCCGCCGAAACCGGACATTCCTCTGAACGGCGCTTTATTTGAAATCACCACGCAGGGATTCAAAGGAAAATTCACTCCGTCGTAACTGCCGCCGCGGCAATGAATCCGCACCTCATCAAAACGGACCCGGTTTTCCGTATTCAACACGATATCCACATGTCCCGGCTCATTTCCCCAGCCGATATAGGCGGAATAGTCTCTGCTGAATGTTTTTCCGTCAATCAGTTTATTACCCGCCTCATTATCGGGATAGCGCATCTTTCCGGGCGGAAGCGTGGTTTCATAACTGCACCCCAGGGCAAGATTTCCATATCCGGTCAGCTGCGGGCCGTAAAAATCGCAGGATAATTCAAATTCGGGAACCATCCGTTCCTGCCCGGTAATCACTGCCTTGATCGCATAAACCGGTTTTCCCCCGACCGGCACTGTAATATTCCTGAAGCCGCGCTCATATCCGTTGCGTCTGCCCGCATAGGAATCCTGATTGCCGCCGACAGCCCATCCTGCGGGAATCCATTCCTCCGCTTCGGAATATTTCACAAAAACCTCTGCATGGCCGATCCATCCCTCTGCGGGGATTTCATCCTTGAAGAAAATATCCAGTTGGGAAACCGTATCCCTTTCAGGCAGCACAGCTTCCGCCGTCACCGTTTTGCCTGAACCGGAACGGGCAATCTTCCACTGCCGTGGCTGGCGGGAATCGTCCAACGGCACTTTCCGGTTATTCAGATAATCCATGAGCAAGGTATACAGCGCCTGTTCTTCAGGATCACCGGAACGGGCAAGACGCTCCACCACGTCAAACCCGAGGAAATATGCCTGCGTGCCGGTTTGATAACCTTCTTTGTCCGGACTGCCGAAAGCCAGGATCTCCCGGAACATCCACCGTTCCTCCGGTGTCTCAAGCCCACGCCCCTCGATCTCGAAACCGAGTCCGGCACTGCGCATGGCATCCGCCGCCGCCCGCAGACGGTTCCGGCGCACCGCTCCTCGGTCAATCCAGGAACGAAAGGGATAGCTGCTCTGCATCAGTGCCAGATCCATGCCGAGTTCCTTCCACTGGTCCCAGCCGGGCGCATAATAATACGGAATCCACATGACCTTATAATTATTCTTATGGATAATGTCCGTAATCTGCCGGGCATTCTCACGGTCCATAACCAGATCCTCTCGCATCCAGTAGAACCCCCACAGTTCAACATTCCTGTAATTGCGTTCCGCGAACTTTTTCTTCACCAGATCAATATACCACTGTGCCACTTTGGCGCGATCCGCTTTGCACGAAAGATTTTCAGAGACACCGTCATTGTCGACATCCCCGAAATCCGTAACGTCATTGTTCATCCATGGAATTGTGACAATGACCTTGCGCTTGTACGGAGGCGGTTCTCCGACCGATTCGATTGCACTGTTCAAGGCGTCGATATCGCGCCCGGGACGGAAATAGCGGTCCAGCCATTTCTCCCAGAGTGTTTTGTTGCTCTTCATGTAACTCGTCTCCTGCCCCTCATGATAAAGAGTCAGAAAAAGAAAAGCATCAAAGCCCCAGCGCACAGGATATCCGGCTTTCCCGGGTTCCGCCACATAAAAACGTAAATCCTCCATTGTCCGGGATTCCCGTTCATAAATCAGGATACAGTTACGAAAACCGGTCTGTTCCGGGCGTGGGTATCCTGATCCCGGGGCGGAAACGGCAAGAATGGACAGAATGCTTAAAAAACTTATACAGGTCAACTTATATTTCGTCATCATCAGTCCCCGAAGATTATACTTCTTTTGATCCAGTGAATTTTCATTATTAATTATAGTTATAAATCAGAAAATATCAATACCTGATTCTAAATATTTCTAAAAAATAATAAAATCAACTAAAATATTTAGTAGAACCAATAAATA
>DXVA01000230.1 GCA_019408975.1 Lentisphaeria bacterium
CAATGAAACGATGCTTTGCCAATGCCTGCCCGAATCTCATGATCTTTTCTTTCCCCGTTGACATCATTCTGAAAAACGAAAACGCTTTTGTTTATTTTTATTTAAGATACATGTAAAAAATGAAAAGTCAAATTGATTTTTTTATTTATTTTATATTGCCGACAGGAGGGCTTGTGCTATTTGGTAACTGTTTTTCCATTGGATTCCAAGTGCCGTGTATGTCAATGGGGTGTCATGCAATCATATTTTCTGTTCTATCCGGAAATCATTTTTATCCAGAAACAGTTTTGACTGGAAACGTTTTTCTTCATGGTTGTACAATTTATCCTGAAGCAGCAAATAATCCATGGGTTCTTTGCCTTTTATCAAGCCTGCCCCATAATAAAGATAATCGCAGCGATCCTTCTGCCTTTTTCTGCATGCCGGACAATGCAATGCTTCTCTTTGCAGATATATTCTATCCCCTTTTAACAATAATTGCAATGAAGACGGATAAAAACCTGCATGATCGTCTGCATAAGCAAGACATGCCGTATAGATGCTTCTCATATTGCTGATGCAGGCATGCCGCTCTGAAAAAGGTCTTGCACTGCCGAATGCAGGTATTTGAGTCAATAGCGTATAAAATGACAGAATAAGAACAAGGCTGAACCAGCGGAGCACCGGTTTGAGCTGAACCATCCGGACTATAAGATATCCGCAAAGACATAAATAAAAAATGAAATAGAAAAACAGAAAATCCACCGGGATATCCCTTATCAGAATATCATGAACATGTATAATCAGCAGTACCGAATGGATTGCCATGCCGATAATCAGCAGCGCCGCAATGAAACGATGCTTTGCCAATGCCTGCCTGAATGTCATGATCTTTTCTACCCCGTTGATGCCATTCTGAAAAACGAAAACGTTTCTGTTTATTTCTATTTAAGTTACATGTGAAAGATGAAAAATCAAATTGAATTTCATTCTTTCGCCGACAGGGAGTTTGCATTATTCGGGAACTGTTTTCCCAATTGAAATAAAAACGCCGCAATTCCATACTTGATATTGCACGTATCAAAAAAAATCGGGAAAATCTTTCCTTCCCCCCTTGACAAAAAGCATTTTTTCGATTAAAATAATATCAAGCAATATTAAGGAAATATTTAATAATATCGAGGACTGATGATTCCGAAATTCAAAAAAGATCTGGTTTATGAAAAATTGCAGTCGGCAATCCGGTCCGGCATTTATGCGCCAGGAACGAAACTGCCGAAAGAACTGGATTTTGCACGCGAGCTTGGAGTCTCATTCATTACCCTGCGCGCAGCACTTGGACGCCTTGAAGAAGACGGATTGATTGTCCGTATTCCGAGCAAGGGGACTTTTGTTAGCGAGTCCCCGGCAGAACCGCCGAAGTCTGTGAACGGGCGTATTCTGCTGGCGATTCCGGATTTCGGCGGAGACCCCGCGGCGGAGAATCTCTTCAACCGCAACCTGATTCTCGGCGCCGTCAAACAGGGATATCTGAGCGGATATGAAATTCTGGCGTGTCTGCCTGAATCAGTCGATACGCTTCTGGCGGAAGGGACGGCGGGCGTCATCTGGGACCGTCCGCTGCCGTCGGAGTATAACCGGATCAGCGCGCTGGCGCGGCGCGGAGTTCCGCAGGTGACGGTCAACCGGCATATCGACGGCATTCCCGCTGTCGGCTGCAACTATCCGGCGGCGATCCGTCAGGCGATGCGGCAGCTGCGGAGCATCGGGCACAAATATGTTGCGCTGATTGACCATGCGCCGGAGCGCACTGCGGTTTTTGCGGAACGGCAGGACGCATTTTTCGAGCAGCTCCGTTACAGCGGTATTGAGGAAACCGGGCGTTTCCTGATCCCGATCGGAGGAGGGGGCAGTGCCGTTCTGAAAATTGCGGACGGCATGCGCCGGATTCCGGAAGTGACGGCGGTGATTGTTTCCGTGGTATTCATGAAGGCGTTTCATTTTTATATGCAGGAGGAACGGATCGGTGTGCCGGGAGAGCTGTCCGTGATCCAGTGGGGGGAAAACCTGCTGTTCGGACTGCATACCGATCATCCGTATTCGATCCTGACTGAACCTCGTTCCGCTGTCGGGCAATGTGCCGTCCGGCTGATCGGCAATTGCAGCTGCCGCAAATCTGTGGATGATTCCGTCAGGCTGTTTGATGCAGAACTGCTGATGCGCAGCGGCTGTGCACTGCCCCGGAACTGGAAGATGTGTGTCGGCGTTTGAAAGGTTGCAGGATATGAAAACTTTCACTCAAAACACAGGTTTCTGAAGTCTTTTTGAGAAAAATGTCATGGCAGAGATCTCAAGATGAGTTCGGAATATAAAATAATAAGTCATCAACAACAGGAAGCCGGTTTTTTTGAAATCGGCTTGCAAAGCAAAAGGAATCGCACATGAAAGAACAGCCTGTCCGAACGATGTTGGCGGTGCTGACTTTGACACTGGGGCTTGGCGCAGCCGAAACGCCGACACTGGAGCCTGGTGCCAGCTGGAATGAGTCACGGCGTTATATTGATCCGGTCAGCGGCTTGCCGGTAATTCAACTCACTACCGCCGGCGAATACAATCAGGGACCGGTAGTTCATGCCGGTAAAGCATTTCCCGGCGGTCGCAATGAAGTCCTTTTCGGCACCAGCCGCAACGGCAAATCCGCTGTGATGACCGCCAATCTGGAGACTGGCGAACTTCGGTGTCATTTCGTCGGTCCCGATCGACCGGAAAACTATCAGCGACTGCTTGACAATCCGGAAACCCGCAATGAAGTCCTCAAACATTACTGGAGCAGAATGTTTGATGGCAGTAATATGGCTGCTTCACTCCATCATCGTCAAGTGGCGGTGGTTCAGAAACCGCAGGATGACCTGCTGCTGATCAATTTGGACACCAACCACGTTGAAACCGCCATGCGCGGCTGGCAGCATCCATCTTGGAAACTGGGCAATCCGGCGTTTTCCTCCGATGGCGCCGCTGTAGCTGTCTGTGCTGCCGGTCTGGCTAAGCCTTCGCTCAAAGGGGCACCGGTGGAATATATCCTGTACAACCTCAGAGATCGTCAACTTGCAACGATTGCCCGTTCGCCCTGGGGACAATGTCACATTTATGCTCATCCGCAGCAGCCGGGTCTGTGGGTAATCAAGAAAGGCATCCCCAGTTTTCTTGAACGCACCCCCGAAAGGCGGCAGGCGCTGCAGCAGCAGCCGGACTGCTTTCTCTTTGACGCAGTCACCGCCCGGGAAACGCCGCTTATTCCGCGCAACGTGAATAAAAACATTGCCCATTCCGCCTGGACCGGCGACGGCAGCACATTGGTCTACCACGGCAACGCTGCCGGAGGCGGCATGTTTGTCGGTGCCATGGACCGAATCGGTAAAATCCGCTGGGAATATCTCCACAAGGAATGGAATCCCAAAGTCAGCGGCTGGAATCACATCGCCGCCGACTCAGTCGGTCCCTATATCATTGACGATGGGATGATGAAGCCGCATCAGATTTCGCTGATTGACTACACTCATGCCGGCAGTGACGGTGCGCCGCGGGTCATACCATTGGCACAGTGGCGGAATCAATGGCTTCCTGGGCAGCAGAGTCATCCACATCCAGCCGTTTCCCCTGACGGACGTTTCGTTGTCTTTTATGGCTGCCGTAACGGCAAGACCCATCTGTATGCCGTCGATATCAGCAAAATTCGGGCGGAACTGTCCGCAAACCAACAGGGGGGAAAGCCATGAAATGTAAAGTTTTCACATTGATCGAGCTCCTCATCGTGATTGCGATCATCGCGATTCTGGCTTCGATGCTGCTGCCTGCACTGAACAAGGCGCGGGAAGTGGCACACTCCATCAAATGCACAGGCAATCTCAAACAGCTCGGTATGGCTGGCATGATGTACGTGGACAGTCATGGTGATTATCCCGGTGCCAATCTGGATGCCAAGGATCTGGCAAAGGGCAGTTTATACAGTTATCTTGGTTACAATGATTACCTGTTCTACCGCGACACCACCTTTACTTGTCCGGTTGCCAGCAAAAAATTCCCCTACCTGGAGGATGCCAACAAATACTGGCCGATGCGCCGCACTTATTCGATCAACAAACGCACGACCTCCACCTATGCCAGTGGTGGCGCCAATGAATACAAGGCCCCCTGCAAGCAAGTACGTAAACCTTCACAGCTGGTCTTTTTAGGCGATGCGCTGAAGATTGATCGGACACCGACTCGCAACAACATGCACTTTCATGCCTACACCCTTGACCCCGGAACTAGTCTCACCTACTATATATCGCCGTACTTTTATCACGGCGGTTACAAGAATCTAGTCTATTTCGATGGGCATACCGGCAAGCTGTCTATGAAGGACTTTCTCAAGGTGCGTAGCGAAAGCACGACTGATGAACTGACCTTTTGGAAAGGAATATGATTTTATATCGGGACATACCGGATTTTCGGGCGAAACGGTCTTCGTTCTGCACTGGCTGCACAAGCCGGACAGATCTCCGGACGCCTGGGTGGCCGGAGACCGTTGGCAGGCAAAATCTGATATCGAATGAAAGCGGAATCAATATGTGCGGCTTTACAGATGAAACCTCCGGAACAACAACGGAGCTGAAATGTTTTTCTTCCAGCACTGTGATTCCGGTCGCGGAGTTCTGCCCCGGAACTGGAAGATGTGTGTCGGTGTTTGAAAGATTGCAACATGAGAAAAAACAAAATACAAAAGACAAACAGGGAGTAAAAGGGATGAAAAGGAAGAGTTTTACTTTGATCGAACTGCTTATCGTGATTGCAATCATCGCGATTCTTGCGGCAATGCTTCTGCCCGCTTTGAACAAGGCGAAGGAGAAGGCGCGAGCGACACAATGTGCGAGCAATCTGCGGCAGGTCGTCACCATCGCGCTGACTTATGCCACAGATTATGATGACTGGATGGTCACAGTCAATGCCAATAGAATTGTGATTAACGGTTATCTGGAGAAAAGCTGGATGCTTATGCTGTGGTATTTGCAGAACCAAACCAAATTGCCGGCAGTTCCCAAGGCTGCAATGCCGCGCAGTACTGATTTCATGTGCCCTTCCAATCCTTATACTTATCAGACTGGCGCATGGCGCTATTCTTTGAATTATGCGCTCAGTATGCAGTGCGGAATTGTATGGAGCAGCGGTGATATGGACGGACAGGGAATCAGGCTGTCCCGTGTGAAGAATCCTTCTGAGCGATTGCTGTTTACGGAAGGCGGGCTTGAGAATCCGGCGAACCGGAACGCTTACTGGTGGACAAGCAGTAGCCTGCCCGCGCGCAACTGGCAGATGGGATTCTGGCACAATGACGGAAGAAGTGCCAATATTGCATGGGTGGACGGGCACGTCGCTCCGAAAACTTTTCAGGAGGTCAAGGCAAATATTGCTGTCGATGCCTACAACAACTGGTGGAGGAGTAACAGATGATGAGCCTGAAAACAGTTTCAATATTATCCGGAATCCTTCTGTGCGCGGTTCTGCTTGCCGATGTTCCTGCAAAGGATGTGATTCCGGGGCAGGGGGCGGCGCTGCTGCCGGAGATGTCCGACCGGGCTTTCTGGGATCATTGCGTTGATCGGCGGCTTCGCAGTCAGATCATTGCATTGGGCGACAAGGTGCCGGCTTCCGGCCCGGTTCTGCCGGACGAGGCGCTTTACATGGAATATTCACGCACCGGGAAACGCGCCGGTTATGAGAAGGTGTATTTTGATTATCTGGCGGCGATCGACCGTCTGGCGCTGGCTGCGTGTTTGAGCGGGGATGAGAAATATGTCCGCAGGCTGGAGCCTCTGCTGGCGCCTCTCTGCGGACTGCCCAGCTGGCTTCTTCCCGCGCATGATGTGGGGCAGAAAAACTGGAAAGGGGAGGCAGTGACCATTGATCTGGTTTCTTCGCATGTCGGCTGGCGGCTGGCGCTTCTGCGGCAGGTGTTCCGTTCGCGCTTCAGCCCGGAAACCGTTTCCATGCTGGACCGTGAACTGGAAAAGCGTGTCATTGCACCTTTTGAGCGCATGGTTGCGGGCAGACAGCCGCCGCACTGGCTTTATGCCAGAAACAACTGGAACATTGTCTGCCTGGCGAATGTCGGAGGGACCTTGCTGGCAGCCGATCTTGCCCCGGAACGGCGCTGGAAACTGCTTGATGCCGTGATTAAGCATTCCACGTATTTTCTCGACGGTTTCGGGACGGACGGCTACTGTTCGGAAGGCATGAGCTACTGGAGCTATGGATTCGGGCGTTACCTGATACTTTCTCTGGCATTGTACAAGGCGTCGGACGGCAAACTCAACCTGATGGATCGTCCGCAGGCACGGCTTGCGGGGAAATATCCGGAGAAAATACGGATTTCCGAGACACTCTTCCCTGCATTTTCCGATTGCACGCCTGGCGTGGCTATGCCTCGAAACTGGATAGGAGTCCGCGACTATCTGACGGGGACGCCGTCGGAATACTGGAAATCGGTCCGTATTTATTCGCGTCCGTCGTTTACCGAGGCGGCGCTCCTGCTGAATTTTCCGCGACCGGAACAGAAAAGCGGAGATGTGAAATTGCCTCCGGCGTCTTTTTCCGAATTCCCGGATGCAGGGATTTTTGTGATGCGCCCGGCTGCCGGAGCGAAGACACGGCTTTCCGCGGCGGTCAAGGGCGGAAGCAATGACGAGTTTCACAACCATAACGACGTCGGAGGTTTTGTTCTGGCTGTGGATGGGACGGTGCCGGTAATCGTCGATCCCGGCTCCGAGTATTACAGCGGGCGTTCTTTCAGCAGCAGACGTTATGAGAGCAATCTCAACAACTCTTTCGGGCACAGTGTGCCGCGCATCAACGGCGAATTGCAGATTGCCGGGAAGAATACACGTTCGAAAGTCGTGAAGAAAGAAGTTTCGGATGAACAAATCAGGATTGCATTCGATATCCGCAATGCCTACCGGCAGGTTCCCGGAATCGGTAAACTGGAACGGACGTTCCGTTATTCCCGCGAAGGAACCGGGTTATTTGAAGTTGCCGACAAAGCGGAGTTCGGAAAACCGATGTCGTTTGAAACCGCATTGATTACGTTCGGGACGTGGAAAGAGACCGCGCCCGGAAAACTGCTCCTGACTTATCGCGGCAAGTCTCTGGAAGTCGCCATCGACTGCGGCGGTGTGCCGTTCAAAGTCGGATCGGAAGAAATCCGGGAGAATATC
>DXVA01000231.1 GCA_019408975.1 Lentisphaeria bacterium
ATACTCCGCGGCAGGTGAGAGTCACCTGCACCTCGGCAAAACAAGTTTGCCGTCTCGAATGCCGGAGCATCTGCTGACAAGACAAGTCTGCCGTCTTCAAGGCTTTCATTGGCATATCAAAATTATGAATATCTGAAAAAATTAAGATTTTTTTCTATCTGCCGCTTGTATTTTTCTATTTTTGTATTAATTTTATTTTTGTAATCATTACAGATTATAAAAAAAACAACAAAGGCGTGAATGCCGAAAATAACAAACAACAAAAGGGTGGTAAAATGAAATCATTTGTGTGCTCCGTATGCGGGTATGTCTACGTCGGTGAAGAAGCTCCGGAATTCTGTCCGCAGTGCAAGGCGCCGAAAGCCAAATTCGTGGAAAAGAAAGAAGGAGAAGGTCTGGTCTGGGCGGACGAACACAGAATCGGTTCCGTGGAGGGAATCGATCCGGAAGTCGTCGAAGGGCTCCGCGCCAACTTCAACGGAGAATGCACCGAAGTCGGAATGTATCTTGCAATGAGCCGTCAGGCGGACCGCGAGGGATATCCGGAAGTTGCCGAAGCCTACAAGCGCATCGCATTTGAAGAAGCGGAACATGCCGCAAAATTTGCGGAACTCCTCGGAGAAGTCGTGGTTCCCTGCACCAAGACAAATCTCAAGGTTCGCGTCGAGGCGGAACACGGTGCAACAGCCGGCAAACTCGAACTTGCGAAGAAAGCGAAAGCCCTCGGTTACGACGCCATTCATGACACCGTTCATGAAATGTGCAAAGACGAAGCCCGCCACGGTTCCGCTTTCAATGGACTCCTGAACCGTTATTTCTCCAAATAACGTCCTTTGCTCCGAAGCTGCCGGATGAACCGGCAGCTTTTTACTCCTGAAAGGATGCGGCACATGCAGACTGCCTTGCAAATCAATCCGGCGGAACGCCTCCGCGAACTCGGCATCCGCCCTTCACCACAGCGTCTGGCGGTCTATTCCTATCTGCTTTCGCATCCGGTTCATCCCACGGCGGATACGATCTATCAGGCAATCATCGCATCCCAGCCGTCACTGTCGCGGACAACGATTTACAACACGCTGAAACTTCTGGTCAGGGAAAAAGCCGTATCCACGGTCATTATCGAAGACGGCGAACTGCGTTTCGATGCTGACCTCCGTCCCCACGCACATTTCAAGTGCCGGATCTGCGGCAGAGTCTATGACCTGTTCGACCTGCCGGAACAGAAAATACCTGCCCTGCCCTCCCCTGCGTTCAAGGTCGAGGAAATTCATATCTGCTACCGCGGAACCTGCGGGTGCATGTAATCACTCTCCGCTGGTCAGGGCGAGGAAAATCTCTTCCAGAGTCATAGCCTCGCCGTCATTCTGCAATGAACGGTTCACGGAAACATCCGCCACAATATAATCTGCCCCGGCAATCTTCCTGCGGCAAATTTCACCTGCAATCTTTGCAGTCGCCTCTCCCGGCAGACGAATCCGCCGAAAGCGCGATTTCAGGGAATCCGTATCCTGCGAATAAAGAAGTTTTCCGTTCAGCAGGATGCCGACATGATCGCAGACTCCTTCGACTTCGGGAATCAGGTGCGAACTCAGAAGAATTGTATGCTCATACTCCTGAATGGATTCAATGAGCTGTGCCATGAAATCCGAGCGGCTGACGGTATCCAGGCCGAGAGCCGGATCGTCAAGAATCACGAGCTCCGGTCTCCGCGCCATCACCGTAATCAATGCGGTCTTCGCATACATGCCGCGGGAAAACGAGCCGATTTTCTTATCCGAGGGAAGCCGGAACCGATGCATAAGCTTGGCTGCCCGCCGATCGCTCCAGTCCGGAAAGAAATGTTTCAGGAACGCGAAAAGCTCCGGCGGAGTAAGAAAGCCGAAAAGACGCTCCGTTTCCGCAACATAGCCGAGCCGCAAACGTAAAGCAATCGCCTCTTTCACGGGGTCCAGCCCCAGAACGGAGATCTTTCCGGAGTCCGCAATAAGCTGCCCGCACATAAGTTTGATCGAGGTGCTTTTTCCCGCGCCGTTATTTCCCAGCAGAGCATAAACCGCCCCTTTCGGCACAGCAAGGTCAAAGCCGTCCAATACACAGTGTTTTCCGTAACGCTTGGCGACACCTTTCATTTCAATCGCATATTCGTTCATTGCCATCCCTCCGAAGTTGATGAAGAATAACCGGTTATTTTGTCTATGATACAGCCTTTTTCTATTTTCAGGTGTTCAGGAAGTTCCGGCGGCTGACTCTGTTTCAGAATGGCAATTCGATGCCGCAATGAGGCGGTTCCGAGAACCTTGAGATAATAGTAAGTGTAAACATAAGGATTCAACTCCTTTCTTATCCATGCCTTTTCTCCGTATTCCACGGTCACGAATCTTATAATCCCCTTGACGTAACGAGACAACTCCTCCGGTGGGCCGCACTGCGCCGCGCCCCGGATTTCCCGATTGGTTCTGGCAATATTCCAATAATAAAAGATATGGCGGAAACGCGCCTCAGCACAGCGCCTCAGCAAACTGCCGTCTTCTGAAATATCCTTCGGAATCTCGAAGATTCCGGTTTTTGACGGCAGTCGCACATCAGGAAGATAGGGCAGACTCAGAGAAAGTTTTTCCAATTGTTTCAACAGAACCCGCATGACGGAAGCCGCTTCAGGTTCATCCCCTGCATAAATCACTTCCAGTTCGCGCCGCAGCAGATACAGTTTTGTAAAGAGCAGCTCAAAATACTGCGGATGAATATATCCAAAAAGAAGTTCCGAACATTTCAGTATCTCTTTCGCATCGTTCCAGCGTTTTTGCTCCAGAAACGCTTTCAGTGCCACAGGAAAACAGTTGTAATCCGAAATTGCAAAGTATGACAATGAACACGGAATGTAATCATAATATCTCAGTCGCAAAGGCTGATTATATACTGTCACGGCACGTTTTGCCGTATCTGTCTCATTTTGGAGCCGGCGGCAAAACAACAGCACTTTTTCAGGATCGACGACATAGCGTGCCGCGCGCCCCGGCACATGTTCCAGTTTCCACATGGGAGTCGTCCGGTAAAACTCGGGATACGTAATCCGAAACGGTTTTTCATCACTCCGGAATCCCGGTTGGCGACTCCAATAGTCATGCAGCAGACAGTCCGCACCGGAAACGGCTGTATATCCCAGAACAGCCAGCAGAAAAGGGATTGCCGGAAGAAAAACAGTAAACCATACAGTCCGCTTCAATCCCTTTCTCCCGTGGATTACCTCTTTATTCCAGAGAGATGCACCGGCAAGAGCAAAGACAAAAGCAAATGCCAGTGCGATCAGCGGTATGGTAATATAATATTCCAATGTCGGCAGCGGCGCATCTTCTCCTGTAAGCAGATGCAGAATCAGTGAAATTTCCACGGAATTGAACAACAGCACTGCAAACAAAGCAGTCAGGAACTGAATCAGAGGATAACACGCCAGATACAAAGGAAACAATATCAGCAGTCCGACCACGGAACCGCCGCCGTCCCGCCGGAGCAAACCGCCCCAGCACACGGTCGCATGAGCAAGCAGAAGCAGGGAGATTCCGAGAATCAGATTCGGCAAAGCAAGCTCCTGCGTCAAAAACAAAGTCGAGGCGAAAACCAGACACAGCAGCAGGGAGCCCGAATAATAAAACCAGTAGATTTTACGGCTCCCGACCGGCAGAGTCAGGAAAAACGGCAGTTGTTTTTTCGCAAACATCGAAGGCATCCCCGAAGCGAAAAACAACGGCGCCAGGAACGTCATTGCCACAGGAAACCACCGGAACAAATCCGACTGTTCCCTTTTCAGCAGGAGCAGCACCCCCTGCCCTCCCAGCATCAGGGCAAACGCCCCGAGCCAAAGCCATTTGCTCCGATTCCACTCCAGACGCCAGATCGTCAGGAAATCACTCCACATCTTCCATCTCCTCTCTGTTCAATTTTTGTTTCAAAACAGCTTCCACACGGGAACGCGGAATCTGCAATGCGTCGGTTTCGCGCAGTAAGGAATCCAGCAGGTTCGAAAGACGTGTCTCACGCTCCGCATTTTCCATTTCCGACGGGACCGGAGCAATATAATTTCCTCCCCCCGGACGACTCTCCAGAAAGCCTTCCTCCTGCAGGCAGCGGTATGCTTTGGCAACCGTATTCGGATTGACCCGCAGAGCAAGCGCAAGTTCACGTACAGGCGGAATCCGGTCCCCTGTCCGGTAACGCCCGGAAAGACGTTCCGCACGGATGCCTGCCGCGATCTGAAGGTAGACCGGAACCCCGCTTGCCATATCCAAGTGAAACATAAGAGTTAAGAGTCAAGAGTTAAAAGTGTTCCTGTTGTTTTTAAATTATACTATGAATATAGTACAGTCAAGTTAAAAAATAAAAATTATTTGATTTTTTTATTTTATGTATTCAGAACAGGGAAAGAAGGATTCAGTAAAGAAGAGAGAAAAAACTGAATTCAATCATTCTCTCATTTTCAGCATCCGTTCTTTTTTCCAGCGGTTCATTCCTGCTGGATGACCCGGATTTCCGGAGGCGCCTGAATGTTTTTCACAGGTTCCGCACCGGTCCAGTCCCATGTGGCATGAACAGGTCCGAAGGGAGTCGGAACACTTCCGGAAAGTTTTTCGCCGGGAGTCACCAATGGAGCAGATACAATCGAACACCAGCCCGGAGAAACCTGCCGGACACCAAGCAGGATATCCGAAAAATGCACCAGCGGATGAGCGCTCCAGGCATGGCACATGCTCCAGTACCCGCGCCGCATCCGTTCCAGCCAGTTCTCCGGCGTGGCGGAACAACCGCCATCCACAAACTCACCCCACCAGCGGCGGATGCAGTCGATGACCTCTCCGCCATGCCCCATCCGTTTTACAGCCTCAAAAATATAATACATGAAATAGGAACTCGGCAGGAGTTCCGTTTTCCTGTTTCCCTTCAGCAGCGGCAGAAGAATTCGTTCCAGCCAGATATCATGATCCTCCGGCAGAAGCCCCAGCAGAACAGCCCGGTTGCTCCGTGAAGCAGCGCATTGTATGCCATGAAGCGATTTTCCTTATGGGAAGGAAAAACCGTATCGGATTTGCCGGTAATGACTTCCCATGAGAACCCTTGCAAAGTCATCCAGACCGGTTTACGTTCTTCCACCACCTCACGACAGATATCGGTATATTTGCCAACGGCAGTCATCATCTTATCCGAGAGCGCGGAGTGATTGCCCGGTGCCGGAACCGGATAGATATCCACACCGTAAATGTCAAACGCATTCACATAAGCCCGGAGATCGGCAATCCTGCCGCGCGGAGCTTCATTCAGCATGACAGGCTTGTAAGGGTCAATACTCCGTATGAACTGATAACTTTCAAGTAGCGGCTCGGGAGGAATGCCGCGCCACGCCGGCTCATCGGAAATGAAATAACCGAGCAGAGCGGGATGGGCTGCCTTCTTTTTCATTTCTTCCGTATAAAGCTGTTTCCACTGTTCCAGGCGGCGTGGGTCCTGACCGGCGGCAAGCCTGGGAAGCCGCTCTACAGCACGTGCCATCATGAACATGCCATGGCGGAAAGCCAGATCCAGATTGTTCGCATCCGTCATCCAGACTTTGAATCCGGCGTCGGCAAAAGCCGCCGCTTTCTCTTCCATCGTCCCGTGACCATGCGCCCCCAGACGCCAAGAGGAAAGAAGGGCTGCCCGTTAACCAGCATCACATGATCACCGCGAAAAGTCACCTCGCGTCCCGCAGGAGGATAAACCGTTACATTCAGCGAGGCAGTCCCGAGCACTTTCCGGTCCGCAGCCAAAGCAGTAACTGTCAAAGGATGCTCACCTGCCGCCACGGGTGGAGGCAGAGAAAATGCAACCCGGTTGCTTTTCACCTGCCTGACAGCCTGCACTCCCGCAAGAGCCAGACGAAGTTCCTGAACGCCCGGCAGATTCAGGCGGATTTCTCCGGTCAGCTGATCCGTCCGTGCCATAGTGGAGTAAATCCCGTTACGGTAGGCGACGGGCGGGTCCAGAATGATTTCAAGCGGTTTTATGCACACTTTGCTTTCCGATAATGCAATCTGATCAAACCAGACCTGTCCGGGAGCGCGCAATTCACAAACCAGCCGGATAGAGGTATCCTTTTGCCCCTGAATGTAATCTGTTTCTGCTGCCACGAAGAAAAACAGTCACGCCATACGGCGGCATCATCCGGGACCTTTCCGTCAATAACCGGATAGACCCGGAACTATGTTGCCGCCATGGAATCTGCAAGCTTTTTATCGGAAGTGCCTTTTACATGATAACTCAAGAGATATGTTCTGCCGCCCTGCAGCCGGATGTTCCCGTAAACGGCTTTGGGATTTTCACCGGTTTTCCGACTCTTCAGCTCCAGCGTCTTGCCGTAATTCCCTCCCATGTCCGCAATTCCGACATCGCCGGTAACCTGCCAGCCATCCAGCCCACGCGAAAAACCGCCATTACGGAATATGCCTTCGCTGACACAGACCAGCGGCGCAGTAAACTGAGCCGTACCCCGTCCCTTCAAACGCAGGACAAAATAAGGCAGTGATCCCTGTCGCTCAAAACATATGGGAAAAGAGAGTTCCTGCCACTGCCCGTTTCCCTTTTTCCAGCCGGAGGAAAAAGTTTTGAAGACAGGTTTACTGCGTTCCGCATAAACCAGGACGACTGTTCCCGAATCAGCCTTAACTTTAATGCGGCAGGTATAATTTTCCCCGGCACGCATCTTGACACCGTGCTGAATCCAGAAAAAATCATCCTGCGGCTGAGTCCCACGCATCTGCAGGGCAAACGACTGATCCGGCAGTATTATCCGTTCTCCGCCGTTCACCTTGTTCAACATCCAGAACTTCGGCATCTGTTTTGCCGTAAGCTGAGTGAAATCGGAGTTCTGCAGTAAATTCTGCGCGTGCAGAACCCCGACGCCGAGAAAAACGATCAGAAATGAAAGAACTTTTCGCATGGCAATCTCCTTTTTGAGTTAATTTTCAGTAGACCAGTAAATAGCCGAAACTGTTGGTTCCCACTAAAGAAAGCAAAGTGCCATCCGGCTTTCCGGCAGAGTTCAGGTAGTTGCCGGAAGGCAGAAGAACCGGCCCTGCATGACTGTCCATATAAAGCAGATGGGTTTTCTTATTGTGGCGGAACCGGAAATAGGCTGGAGAAGAG
>DXVA01000232.1 GCA_019408975.1 Lentisphaeria bacterium
AAAACAATCCAGTCAGGATAAACAGCGAAGCAATACAGCAGAAAACAATGCGACGGCGGCGGATATTGGCGCCGAGCTCTTTCGGTCCCGTCACTTTTTTGAAATTGCCGTTCCGCAAATATTCCGTCAGCCGCCTGCGGTCACTTCCACGGGCGAAGTAATCAATTTCCTCAATCGGCTTCCGGCGCAGGGGGGGCATATCAAATCCCCAGGCGAAAAGTCAGAACGATAAGCCCGCCGATCATCATACTGCTCAAAAACAGCGTAATCAGCAGAGGCAGCCCGATCCCGAAACCGATCCGGAACAGCTGGGAAAAGGAGATCGAAGCCATTTCCGAAAAAAGATTGATCTCCGATTTCGACGGTGCGGCAATACAGGAATCCGGATGCTCCAGGCGCCCTTTCAGGGAAATCATCTCCAGACGGATCAGCTCCAGACTGCGGCAGGCTTCCGCAAGACGGATCTGATAATCGGAAGAATCGGCGTCGGGTTCAGCGAGAGCGCTCACTTTTTTCAAAGCCTCCGCAAACTTCACCTCCGCCGCATAAAACTCGTCCGCCGCTTTCCTGTAACGCGCGGATGAAGCGGCAATCTCCGCCTCGGATTCCGTCAGGCGCGTCAGAAGATCCGACTTGAAACGTATGAACTCCTCATGCCGCATACGCAGGGCGCGTTCCGTTTCCGGGCTCATTTTCTCGCGTATCTTCGGGCTCTCTGCCGCACCGCCCGCATTTCCGGCAGCGGAAGCTCCCTCATCATCAGACATGCCGGAGCCCTTGCGGGCGGCTTCCGCAATATGATCGCTGATCCGGTGCAGATTGTTTGTCACGAAAACTTCTTTACTCATTCCGATACATCCCTGTTGATGAATCTCAATATAACATCACCTGCGGGAAACTCAAGAAAGAAAAAAGAAAAATCCTCTCCAATATTCCGAAAAAACATGACGGAATTCCGCATCAGCCGCCAGTCAACCCCAAAGCAATCAGAATCTGCCGGGCGGCGGGGCGCGGTCTGCCCTCGGAGGGAAACTCATGAATCAACAACGCGGGATTGAAGTTGGCTTCAATTACGGCATAGGCGGAATCGGGGCAGACAGGTTCGGAAAGAATGATATCCACCCCGCAGATGACGGCACGGAAAGCCGATGCCGCCTGTTCCGCAATTCTTTTGAAACGATCCGGCACCCGGTCGGTGGCGTCACATGCCTCTCCCCCTGCGCTGATATTGGATATGCGCCGCAGCCGGATATCCTGTCCTGCGGGTATGACGCTTCCGAAGTCCAGATTCTGCAGCGACAGATACAGCTTCATAGCCTCGTCTTCCTGAATCGTCACAAGCGGGCGGTGATGCCCCGGAGCACGCCACGGATGCCGATTCGCTTTCTCAATCAGCTCATGAATCGTCGAAACACCGTCACCGACGACATGGCACGCCCTGCGGTGTGTCACTGCAAATGTTCTGCCGGCGATGACAAGAAAACGGAATTCCCTGCCGGGGCAATACTCCTCAATCAACACATGACGGTCGAATTTGCCGGCAAGCAGGACCGCCTCCCGCAACTGTCGCTCCGTCGCAGGCTCCTCAAACACGGAAATCCCGATTCCATAGTTGGTGGACACGGGTTTGACGACCGCTTTTTTCCCAGCAAAAGCCTGAATCCGTTCCAAACCGCGATCCGTGTCCAGATTCAGCTCAATTCCCGCCGGCGTATCGAGCCCGTGCTCGCGCAGGATCATTTTGCTGACAATCTTGTTATTCATCAGCAAAGGCGTTACATAAGTGTCAAGGGAAGTTCTGGTCGCCTGAACAACATATTCCCAGCAGTCCCCTTTCCGGAAACGGAGAATATTGTCTTCCCTGCTGACCACCTCAAACGGAATCCCTCCTTTCAGCGCCTCCCGAATCATGCACTGTGTGGAAAGCTCCAGATCATCGAATCCGGGCAGACGCCACGCTTCCGCCAAAGCTTCGTCCCGATATCCCTCCGCCAGCCTGATCCATTCAGGAGAGAGCTCTCCCGTCTTCCGGATTCGCTCCGCATAAGAACACTCAGGCAGGCGCAGTCTTTCCCCGACAGTCTCCAGCACATCCGGAATTTCAAGGGATATGCGGTGCGCCGTTTCAGCCAGCCGTTTCAACAGCTCATCGGCTTTCAGCCTCTGTGCTTCGGAAAAACCATATTCCGCAACGGCATCGGGATTGTCTGAAAAAGCTTCCAGCCCGGCTTCGTCAGTCAGCAGGCAATGAAAAAACAGCAGGCGGAGAAATTCCATGTCAAGTGCGGAAATCCCGCATTTTTCAAACGGGTTGAGATCCAGAATACGCAGTTCCAGCCTGTTGATTTCAGGCGTGCCGTCCGCAAAGCGCAGCCGGACGGGAGCATACAATTCGCCTGGTGCGCCGATCAGCCCCTCCCGCAGACAGCGGTCTATGCTTTCCAGGTATGCCGCAGCCGAAGATAAATCCAGCCGGGAAGAACAGAGAGTCCGATATCCGCCGGCGGAATTGCGGATTGAAACTCCGGCGGCCTTCTTACCGGAGGAAACCGGAGACGCCCCAAGCAAACCGACTGCAAACCACAGCAGACGGTATAGATTGCGGGCGGTTTTCAGGTAACAGTTTTCACGGAAAACCCGCATCTCCCCGTCATCTGAAATTTTACGCAGGAAATCCTCCGTAAATGAAAAATTATAATGGATGCCGGAAAGAAGCAGCATTTCCACGGGATACTTCTTCCGCAGGTTCCGCCGCCGGATATTCTCGGACGCCGTTTCAAAACGGGCGCACGGAATCCGATCCGCAGCAGGCAGGATGCACGGCGTGGAAAGCGGCCAAAGCAGTTCATGCCGCAGCGCCAGTTCCTGAAGGGCAATATTCGTCAAGGCCTCCAGAAAGCGGTGACATGCCAGCGTGGAGTCACATGGCGGGGTTTTCAATTCGATCTGGCTCTCCGCCCAGTCCGCTGTAAAAAACGGATTGCCGTCTTTCCTGCCCAGAGAAACCGGATGAGCTTTTTCGGACAGCCTCCCTGACGCAGTGCAGCGCAGGCTTTCCCGTTCAATTCCAATTCTGCAATTCGTTCCGCTCCGCAGCAATCCGTCCGGCGGACGGATTAACGGTTCCCTGTTCAGTTTTCCGGATATTTGCGTACAGTCTTTCATAATCCCCCCCTTACAATTCATCTGTCAGATTTGATGAAATCGAAATGCCCGCCTCAGGCAGGCGCCCCCTGTCATAAGATACAGCAGAGAACGGAGAAAGCAACATGGATCACGGAGTTTTTTAAAAGAATCGCCGGAACGGTGCCGGACAGGCCCGCCGGAAAAGATTTTCCGACGCGATTCTTTTCCCGTTTCACTTGCAATTCATGAATGGGAAGTTATAGTTCAGTCAGGGGATTCATTCTAAAGCCGGAGAAAAAATCCAATCCGGTGCCTGTTCATCAAAAAAGGGGGGAATTGCGCCATGGTCCTGTTGAATGTCTGTATTTTCGTATTGTGCGTTGCCGGTATCTTTGTCTTGCAGAGAAGAAAAGTCTCATTCAATATTCTCGTGCTGACAGCTCTTGCCGGGGCAGTTGTTTTCGGCATGTATCTGAATCTGCTTGGCGGAGAAACCGCCGTTCAGAGCATGAGATGGATCGGCATCGCGGGCAATGTTTACGTCCGCCTGCTGAAAATGATGGTCATCCCCCTGGTTTTCGTATCCATAGTCTGTGCCATCATCAATCAGGAATCAGGCAGGCAGGTCGGCAGGATCGCAGTCTGGGCGCTGGTTTTTCTGCTGGGAACCGCCGCAATCGCCGCAACAGTCGGAGGACTGACCGCCATGACGTTCGATCTCAACGCGGAAGGAATCGCAATCGGCGAATCCGAAGCTTACACCACCCACTCTGGAGGACAAGGCGCAGAGTGTGGGACTGCTGGAAAACACCATCGTCGAAATCATCCCGTCAAATCCCTTCTATGCGATGACGGGGCAAGGGCAGAACGCGACTCTTTCCGTTGTCCTGATTGCCTGTTTCATCGGAATTGCGCTGATCGGAGTGCGGACCTACGAGCCGGAGCACGCCGCGTTCTTTGCAAAATGGATCAATGCGCTCAACACGCTGGTCGTCGAAATCGTCATGATGATCATTATGCTCACGCCTTACGGGATCTTCTCCCTGATGGCAGGCACCGTTGCCGGAGGTGATCCCGCCGGAATCCTCAAACTGCTCAAATTCGTATTGGCATCCTACACGGCGATTCTCATCATGTTCGCGATTCACGGAGTCATCCTGGCGATTCTGAGGCTGAATCCGCTGACATATTACAAGAAAGCGCTGGCGACATTGACTTTCGCCTTCACCTCCAGAACCAGCGCCGGAACGCTACCTCTGACGGTCCGCACGCTTACGGAAAAAATGGGAGTGTCCGACGGAGTCGCCAACCTGACGGCATCCCTCGGAGTCTCCATCGGGCAGAACGGCTGCGCCGCCATCTATCCGGCAATGCTGGCGGTCATGGTGCTTCCGGCAACGGGACGCGCCATGACGCCCGGTTTCTTTCTGGTGATGATCCTCACGATCACCGTGGTTTCCATCGGCATCGCGGGGGTGGGAGGCGGAGCGACTTTCGCCGGAATCATGGTACTTTCCGCCCTCGGGCTGCCCGTGGGAATTGCCGGGCTCCTGATTGCGATCGAGCCACTCATCGACATGGGCAGGACCGCGCTCAACGTCAGCGACGGCATGGTTTCCGCGCTTGGAACAGCCAGAATCACCGGCAATTTCAACAAAAACACTTTTGACGACCCTGCCGCAGAATTCGCGGATAAAGCCGCAAGGCACTGATACAGTATTTCATTTCAGGCTCACGCCTTCCAGCGGGGAACGCCGCCGATCCATGTCTCAAGAGGAGTCCAGGCGGAGTCAAGAATGACAAGGTCCGCATGATAACCGGGTTCCAGCTTTCCGTAACCTTCCAGTCCCAGACTGTGCGCCTGATTCCATGATGTACATTTGATGATCTCTTTCGGCGGCAGATGCGTCACGTCCAGCATCCGCTTCACACCGTTATGGTAAAGGAGCGTGCTTCCGGCAACACGCCCCGAAGGAATCGTCGCGCGCCCGTTTTTGACGATCACGGGAAGCCCGCCGAGAGAATAATCTCCGTCCGGCATTCCTGCGGCGCGCATGGCATCCGTAATCATCATGACTCTTTCGCAGCCCTTCACCGCAAGGATCAGGTCAATCATCTCGTCACACAGGTGGACTCCGTCCGTAATAATCTCAACATAAACATCTTTCGAGCGCAAACCACCGCCGACGAAACCGAACTTCAGGTGATGGAGCGGAGTCAGCACATTGCAGAAATGCGTCAGATGCTTCATCCCTGCGACACGCATTTTTTCAAAAATTTCATACCCGGCCGACGAATGCGCACCGGAAGGCATGATGCCGCGTTTCACAAGTTCCCGCGCAAACTCGACGCTTCCCGGCAGTTCCGGTGAAAACGAGACCTTTTTCACTGGGCAGACTGCATTCCACATATCAACAAGCGCAATATCGGGATTCCGCAGAAACTCCGGGTTCTGGGCTCCGGCGCCCTCGGGCGTGAAAAACGGGCCTTCAAGGTGGATTCCAAGCAGGCGCGCCCCCGCCTGATTTTCTGTGCGGTATTTTTCCGCCGTACGGCAGGTCTTTGTAATGTCGTCAAGGCTGACACTCAGCGTGGTGGCAAGGAAACCGGTCACTCCGTCGGCAAGCTTGCCGCAGCCGATCGTTTCGAAAGCCGCCATGTCCCCGTCTGAAAAATCTGCGCCGCCGCGCCCGTGGCAATGAATGTCGATATAACCGGGAACAACCGTTTTTCCCTCCAGCTCGACCACACGGTCTGCGGCGGGGATCGCCTCCCCGGGCAGGACAATCCGGTCCACCCTGCCCTCCGCAAGCAGGAGCGAAGCGCCGGAATAGTCGAGATCAGGCGAGATCAGACGGCAGTTTTTCAGAAGGGTTGTCATCGCCTCACCTCATTTCAAAGTGATCTGGTCGGCAGTGTAGATAATCTCGGAATCCTTGTGCTCCAGCATATAGGATGCGGGAAGTTCCGGTGTCGGGCGCCCGTGTTTCATCACGGAGAGCGGCTTCTCCTGTTCCGGGAAACACGCAAGAAGAAGCATTTTCTTCGCCGCGAGAATCGGTTTCATTCCCATGGAAACCGCCTGGCGCGGCACCACATCCTCCCTGCCGCCGGCAGTAAGACGCGAATTCGTCTCAATCGTAAGCGGCTTGAGTGAAATGACGCGGGTAGGAAGCGCCGCGAACTCCCCGACGCTGATCTCGGACTCGCTCTGCGGTTCATTGAACGCGATATGCCCGTTGAATCCGATTCCAAGAAGCTGGAGGTCCAGACCGCCGCCTGCCGCAAGTTCGGCATCGAACGCATCCGGATTCAGCGGATCGGGAAAATGAATGCGATCTTCCGTCAATCCGAGGGCAGGATCGATATGCCGGAACAGATTTTCATGCATATAAGTATAATAACTCAGGGGATGTGAATGCGGTACCGCCTTTCCGTCCGCCACATATTCATCCAGATTGTATGTATTGAGCAGATCAAGCCTGACCTTGTTTTCGTTCAACATCTTTGCTAGTGCGGGATAAAGTTCCAGCATGGTGTTCCCGGTCGCAAGCCCGATGTTCACACGTCTGCGCGCTTTTGACGCCTCCGCAATCACATTGTAGATTCTTTCCGCGCCGATCCGGCTCATCTCATGATAGTCCGCAACAGCAAGCCATTTCATTTTCCCAATCCTTTTCCTTAAAAGTGTCATGCGAAACATGATTGTTTTATTTGTATTGAAACATTATAGTGTCACGTGTTACTATTTAGTATAACACATACAGCAAAAGAGTCAAGAGTGAAACCGAACGATTTCGGCAAAAAATCTTCCGTTAAGGACATGAGGGCTGCGCGGCAGTTGAGAGTCATCTGCACCTCGGCAAAACAAGTTTGCCGTCTGAAAAATATTCACGGTGCAGGTGCTTTGCATCTGCCGCGGTTCAGCTGAATAAGCTGGTCGTGCATAGCACGAAATCCCCCCGCCGGAGCGGTCACGCTCAAGGGCGAGAACTTGATTTATCAAATTCGGGAGCTACGGCGGAATCACC
>DXVA01000233.1:0-3091 GCA_019408975.1 Lentisphaeria bacterium
AGTCTGCGGGAAAGCGATTGTCCTTCAAGCGGGAGAAGCGGTTCTGCTGAAAGAGATCTGAACAATTTCCCGCAACGGTTCCTGAAGTACGGGAAAGATATGAAACATATCTGCGGGAATTTTCTTCCGCGCTCCCGTACATCCCCGTGCCGTATCAGTTTCGGGCTTCAGTTTCTCCCGGCAATTATTTCATCGGAAATCCTTGAAAAAAAAGGATTTTTGCTGTATATTATTCGGTTTAACTGAAATCGCTCATGAGTCGGGAGGTAAATCTTATGAAAGCAGCATTGCAAAATGTATCGGAACCGAACCTGTTCAGGGATACGTTTTCCTATGACAGGATTCCAGGCATCAGGCTTGGCAACGAAACCGTACCCATGCGCATTCCGGAAAAAATCTGGATTACGGATACCACATTTCGCGACGGACAGCAGTCAAGGCCGCCCTACACGGTGGAGCAGATCGTTCAGATTTTCAAATTCATGCACAGGATCAGCGGAAAACACGGGCTTATCCGGCAGAGTGAATTTTTCTTATACAGCCCCAATGACCGCGCCGCCGTCGAGGCGTGCCTGGAACTCGGGTATGAATTTCCTGAAGTGACCGCATGGATTCGCGCCGCAAAGACGGATTTTGAACTGGTGAAATCATTCGGGCTCAAGGAGACCGGCATTCTGACCTCCTGTTCCGACTATCATATTTTCCTGAAACTCAAGAAAAACCGCAGGCAGACACTCGACTCCTACAAAGAGATCGTCGCCGCCGCGCTGGAAAACGGCGTCCGTCCGCGCTGCCATCTGGAAGACCTCACCCGCGCCGATCTTTACGGATTCGTTCTGCCCATGATCAATGAATTGAACGAACTCTGCAAAGGAAGCGGAAAAACGGTCAAGATCCGTCTCTGCGACACCATGGGATACGGGCTTCCGTTCCCGAATGCAGAGCCGCCGCGCGGAGTTCCCGCAATCATCAAGGCAATTCTGGATGAAACGGACACCCGCTCTGAAGACCTCGAATGGCACGGGCACAACGACTTCCACAAAGTTCTCGCAAACGGTGTCTGCGCATGGCTTTACGGCTGTTCCGCAGTCAACGGGACATTCCTCGGCTTCGGGGAACGCACCGGCAATCCGCCCGTCGAAGGACTCGTTTTTGACTGGATGGGAATTACCGGAATCCATGACGGGATCGACACGACCGCCATCACGGACATGGCGGAGTTTTTCCGCAGCGAGATCAACTATCCCATTCCCGCGAACTATCCTTTCGTCGGAACGGATTTCAACACCACCCGCGCGGGAATCCATGCGGACGGGCTGACGAAGAATGAGGAGATTTACAACATCTTCGACACGGAAAAATATCTGAAACGCCCCTGCAAAGTCGCGATCTCCAATACTTCCGGACTCGCCGGCGTCGCTTACTGGATTCAGTCGAACATTCCGAAAGGAATCGACATCCGCAAGGATAATCCGGCGATCGTCACGATCAAGAACTGGATCGACGATGAATACAGGAAGGGCAGGACAACCACGATCAGCGAAGAAGAAATGTTCAAACTGGTCAGGGAATATATGCCGGAGCTGTTCTGACGGCAGACTCCCGAGGGCGCAGAAGACGGAAAAGATGCGGAACTGAATCCGCACAGAAATCTGTTTTCTGCGTCCTTTGAAATATTCCCGGACAAATAAAAACAGGATGCAATGGAGTGCCATGATAAGGGAACTGGAAGATCAGCACAATCTGGAAAAAACGGAACTGGCGCCTTATGCCACTCACAATATCAGCACGCGGGGAAGGCGCCACCCTGAAAAAACACATCCGTTCCGTACCGATTTTCAACGCGACCGCGACCGGATTCTGCACAGTCATGCGTTCCGCCGCCTGGAATATAAAACACAGGTCTTCCTGAGCGGAAGCGGCGATCATTACCGGACGCGCCTGACGCATACCATCGAAGTTGCCGCCATCGCCCGCACCATCGCCCGTTCTCTGAACCTCAACGAGGACCTCACCGAAACCATTTCCCTCGCCCACGACCTCGGGCACACTCCATTCGGCCATGCAGGAGAACGCGCACTCCACAGAATCATGTTCGATTACGGCGGATTCGACCATAATCTGCAGGCGCTCCGCATCGTGGACGAACTGGAGGTCAAATATCCTGAATACGACGGGATCAATCTCACGTGGGAAGTGCGCTCCGGGCTCATTAAGCACAGAATCGATCATGATGGGAAACGTGCCGAGCTGGACGGCGAAATCCTGCCGCTGATGCCCGCGCTGGAAGCACAGGTGGCGGACGTTGCCGACGACCTGACTTATTACGGGCATGACGTGGACGACGGTCTGGATTCAGGGCTGATTACTCCCGACATGCTCGAAGAAGTCGAACTCTGGCGCAGGGTCTCGGAAAAAACCTGCGCCTACGGGCTTAAAAAAGGCGAGGAGCGTTTTGCCGCGTTCACGGTGCGCTGCCTGATCGATGCGATGGTCGGGGATGTCATCCGCCACTCCAACGCAAATCTTGAAAGGATTGCGCCGAAATCGACTGCCGAAGTCGAAAATCTGGATGCGAAACTCATTTCATTCAGCCCTGAATTCGAACCGCTGACCAGAGAACTGCGGGATTTCCTTTATCACAACCTCTATTTCCATCCTGAACTGAAAAAACTGAATGAGCTCTCTTTCAACAGGATGGACAACATGTTCCGCATCTATCTGGCGCATCCCGAACTCATGGGAGAGACGGCGCAGACCCGCGTCAGCAGGGATGGAGTCGCCCGCGCGGCGGCGGATTACATCGCCGGCATGACGGACCGTTTTGCGGAAAAGGAATACAATCATCTCATTATGGAACAGCAGGAGCTGTGAATTTCACATGGCGATTCATGAAGAAAAAGTGATCTCTCCCTGGCTGACGGTCCTGATTCTGGCGGCGGCATTCATCATAGCCTACCCGTTCTGGGACCTCGGACTGCGCGAACTCTTCCGCGAGGAAGGGGATTACGCCGCCATTGCGAATGAAATCGCCTCTTTCCCTCCGTCCACGCTTGCGCACGGGGCTGTCTCTTATACACATCTGACGCTG
>DXVA01000233.1:3101-7138 GCA_019408975.1 Lentisphaeria bacterium
GCGGGAGCTGATGCCCTACACCTATCCGCTGTATCCGCTTCTGGCAAAAGGACTTTCCTCGCTCGGATTCACGATGGAGTTTTCGCTTCGTTTCCTCTCGGTCTTTTCGCTGGCGATCCTGACGGTGGTCGTGGGAATCGCGTGTTACAGTATGCGGGGAATTCAGGCGGCGGCGGCAGGGGCGGCAGCCATGTTCACCACGATCCTCGTTGCGGAAAAAGCCGTCGAAGGGTATCCGCATATGCTGACGGTGCTTCTGATTTTCTCCGGCTGGCTCCTCTGGTTCTATTTCGGGCAAGTCCGGGGTTCATGGAACCGGGCGTGGATTTTTGCCGGTCTCTTTGCCGGGCTCGCCTTCTACAACAGCGGCTGGACGGCTCTGCTTTATTTCTTCGTCCCGATGGCATTCCTGCACCGCCCTTTCACCGTCTGGACTAAACTGAACAAGCCAGGTTTTTATACTGCCTGCGCCACGATTCTTTTCTTCATCTTCCTCTGGCTGATCCCCCGCTGGAACAGCGGTCCCCAGACGGCGCCGTTCGGGGATGGCGATATTCTCGGATATCTGTGGCATGTGATTTACACGCCTTTCGACATTCTCCTGCGTTTCCTGCCGTGGACTTTTTTCCTGTATGCGCCTTTCTGCGTGGCGCTCATGGTAATTGATGAAACACCGCTGTTTTCGAAATACCTGCGGATGCTCTCGTATGTTCTGCTGATTCTACTTTGCCTGAATCCTTTCAGCAAAGGGCGCGATATTCTTTTCCTCGCACCTCTTGCGGCGACTTTGATCGGGCTGAACTACTGGATCGTGGCAAGGCGCCATGGAAAGAATCTCTGCCGGATTCTCTCCTTCTTCTGCATTGCGCTCTTTCTGGCGGGCGTCTGTGCAATTCTGTTCCATGCCGCCCCGAAAGAGATCATTCTGCAGGTCATCGGAAACACCTGCGATCTCTCCTATAAAACGGACGGCATCCGCCTTTCTCCCGCGTTCTGCGAAGCCTGCCTCATCCCTCTGTCGGCTCTTGCCGCCTATGTCATGGCGGTCAAAAGAAAACAGATCTGGATCATACTGGTTCTCTTTTTCTGCGGCATGATGCTGTTTTTCTGGTCCGTCATCAACCCCTACAGGGCTTCGGAACACTTCAGGACGGATCTGGGGCAGACATTCCGGAAGGCGATCGGAGAATCCTTCTCTCCGGCGATGACCGTTTACAAGGACGCCGCGATCGGCGGGCTCTATGCGGAGTGCCACTATCTCGGCGCCGGAATCAGGAGCCTGAACCTCAATGCCACGGAGGACATCAGCGCACCGGAACTTTTCATCATCACCACCAGCAGCGTCCAGCCGGCGGACACCTCCCGCACATGGACACGCATCCTTGATGTAATTTACAAAAATCAGAATATCTATCTATGGAAAGGCAGACTCAATGACAGAAAAAACGAACCCGAAGACAGCGACTTCCGGAATATCAGATTCTAGCCGTGCGCCCAGACAGTTTCTCGCAACCATCACTCCGGCGCAGGCGATGGATTTCATCGGCAAGACCGGGGAAAATACCTACCGGGCGAAACAGCTTTACGACTGGGTCGCAAAAAAATGGGTGACTGACCCTGCGTCCATGACCAACCTTCCCGCATCGCTGAAAGAAAAAATCAAAGAAAACTTCCTCTGCGCCGCAGTCAAAGTCGAACAGGACAGCGAGTGTGCGGACGGTTCCCGCAAGCTTCTGCTTTCACTGTTTGACGGTGAAACCGTGGAATGCGCTCTGATTCCGGCGCAGGACGGACGCATGACTTTCTGCCTCAGCACACAGGTCGGCTGTCCTGTAGCCTGCGCTTTCTGCGCAAGCGGGTCCGCGGGATTTGTGCGCAATCTTCATGCAGGCGAGATCATCGAAGAATATCTGCTCTGCTGCCGGCTGATCGGCAAGGCGCCGGACAATGTAGTCATTATGGGCGTGGGTGAACCCCTGCTCAATTACAATAACCTGGTCGATGCACTCGAAACGATCTGCACGCCCGATGGAATCGGTCTTGCCGCACGCCGCGTCACGATTTCAACCAGTGGCTGGACGCCCGGCATCCGCAATCTGGCGGAACACGGCAGACAGTGGAATCTCGCAGTCTCGCTGCACGCGCCGGACGACAAAGTGCGTTCCCTTCTGATTCCGAGCAAATACCGCCGCGACATCAAGGATATCATCGCCGCGTGCAAGCTTCACCGTCAGGCAACCGGGCGGCTGCTTACATTTGAATATGTCATGCTTGCCGGAATCAACGACTTTCCCGAGCAGGCGGTCCGTCTCGCCAGACTTGCGGCGGAAGCGGACGCGAAAATCAACCTCATTCCCTACAACAAGGCGAACGGCGCATTCGAGCGCCCGTCGAAAGAAGCCATAAAAAAATTCGAAAACAACTTGAAAGCCGCCAGAATCCCTGTAACAGTAAGAGTGGAAAAAGGATTTGACTCCAGTGCCGCGTGCGGACAGCTCCGTTCATCGGCGGAGGCAGGAAAAAGGAAACAATCATGATTCTTCGCATCTTATTCAGCACACTCTTTCTTGCGGGAATCGCGCTTCTTCCCGCTGGATGTGCATCACAGCCGGAATTCACGCAAAGCGATGCCCTGCTGATTCATTCTCTCCGCAATGCCGGGCAGAAAGAATACGAGGCGGCTCTTTCCACCGGCGCCAACGTCAATGCACGCAACGCGGAAGGCATGACGCCGATCCTCATGGCGACAATCGCCGACAAGCCGTTTTATATCCGTGATCTCGTCAAACGCGGCGCAGATGTGAATACAGCCGATCTCAAAGGCAACACGCCGCTTCACGTCGCCGCGGGCAAGCGGTATCCGGACACCCTGATCACGCTGCTGGAGTATCCGGTCAATCTGGAGGCGCACGGTTCTTTCGGGCGCACACCGCTTATGGACGCCGCACGGCTCGGCAATGTCAGGGCAATGGAGCTGCTGATCGACAAAGGCGCGGACGTCAACGCACGTGACGAAATGGGACGCACGCCGCTCATGCACGCAGCACGTGCCAATCAAAATTCCCGGGAGGCGGTCAGTCTTCTGCTGAAAAAGGGCGCCGACCCCGAACGGATCGACCAGGATTCCATGTCCGCCGTCATGCACGCGGCGGCATTGAAGCATACGGATGCGGCGCTGCTCCTTCTGGACCTCTATCCGAACTTCGTCAACAATCCGGCACTCGGGCTCATCATCATGTACCATGCGGTCAAGGGCGGCGACCTCAAGGTTGCCTCCGCGCTTGTCGACAAACAGGTTCCTCTGAACTGGGATCTCTCCATCGCCCTGCGCGAAACGAGGCGCATCCAGGTCCACGGCGCCTATCGGATTCTGGCACGCAACGGCGTGCTTTCCCTCCGCCGCACACCGCTGATCTGGGCGGCAATCGAGAACAATCTGGAAATGGTGAAACTGCTGGTCGAGCGCGGCGCAAATCCCGGACAGGAAGACGAAAACGGCGACTCGCCCTACGATCTCGCCACAGATCAGAATGTCGTGCGTTATCTCAAGAACGCAACAAGAGAATATCATGAGAAACTCGCAAAGGAGAAAAATAAATGAATCGGAAACAGGCTGTCATTCTTCTGGCGGACGGATTTGAGGAAACCGAAGCAGTTGCGACCGGAGACGTGCTGAAGCGTCTCGGAATCGCAGTGCAGTTTGCCGGAATCAATACGGAATACGTCACCAGCACCGCCGGAGTCACGATCAAAGCGGACACTCTCCTCGCCGATGTTGACTGGAATACAAAAGACGCGGTCATCCTCCCCGGCGGGCTTCCCGGCGCGGAAAACCTGCGAAACAGTTCGGAAGTCATGGAAGTTCTCCGGAAAATGAATGCGGACGGCAAAGTCGTCGCGGCGATCTGCGCGGCTCCGATCGCATTGGAGCGGGCGGGACTTGTCAGAGGCAAAGCCGTCACCGGCTATCCGGGGACGAATGCGGGGCTCGAAGACCTGATTTATACCGGAAACCGCGCGGAACAGGACGGCAATCT
>DXVA01000234.1 GCA_019408975.1 Lentisphaeria bacterium
GTGTTCCCTGTTCTTCTGTTCTTACTTCCAGGGTGAAAATGCAAATTTTCACCCTCATAGAGCTCCTCATCGTGATTGCGATCATTGCGATTCTCGCGGCAATGCTGTTGCCGGCATTGAATAAAGCACGAGACCAGGCACGTTCCATCACATGCCTGAACAATATGAAGCAGCTGGGAACAGGATTTCAAATGTATTCCGATGATTATAATGACTGGGCTGTTTCCACAATGGATATCGGCTGGGCAAGCAGTAACGGAAAAACATGGCCGGACCGTTTTGTAGAATTCAAATATATCAATAACCTGAAATCCGTAATTTGTCCCGGTGCATCATATAAGCCTGCGGAATTAAACCCGTTGAAAATGTCCTCTTTGACAGACCGCTTCAATAACGCCAAAGATGTCAGTATCGGACTAAATACCAGAACCTTTGGCTGGTATCCCGGACATGGCACTCCGCAGCAGAAATCCACTGCAATAGAAAAATTTACCGCCCGTTCGGAAAATCTGCTGATCTTTGCGGATTCCTACCCGCTGCAGGAAGGCGGATACGGATTTTCTTTTTATACAAAAGCCATTCCGTTACGCGGCAACAATTATGCCCAGGCATTCCGCCACAACAAACGCAGTAATTATCTTGCATGGGGACTTCATGCGGGTTCCACAACACTTTCCGAACGGGGAACGGCAGAAGATCCAAGCGCCATCTGGAAAAAAAAGTACTGTAATCCTTATTACAACACTACACATAAAAGACTGCAAGTCTACTAAAGGGGCGAATATTATGATAAGAAACCATTTCATTTCCCTTATACTGATCATGACATTGCCGACTCTGGCCGCTCCGGTAAAACTGGTGAAGGATGGACAAGCACAAGCAGTTATCGTGATTCCGGAAAAAGCCATTTATCCAGTAAGGTATGCCGCGAAGGAATTGCAGTATCATATTGAAAAAAGCTCAGGAGCAAAACTACCCGTTTATTCTGAAACCGATAGACTGCCATCCGGTGCATCCGTCATCTATTTAGGCAATACCCGCGCTGCATCCAAAGCCGGTCTGAATACAGAAACATTGGCTCCGGCGGAATATATCCTGAAAGAGATCAACGGCAGTCTTTATTTACTGGGCAAAGACCGTTCCCTCCGGAATACAGCAGGCAATTACTGGAACGGCGACTGGGAAGGAACGCTTTTTGCCGTATATGACCTTCTGGAACACGAACTCGGCATACGATGGCTCTGGCCTGGCAAACTTGGCGAGATAATTCCCGCACACCGGAACATTGTTCTGGATAAAATCGACCGGCGCGGCAAACCTTTTTTTGCATCCGTCCGTCTTTCCTTCCGGAAAGAAGATCCCCATAACATGATAGGCTGGAGTTCAGAAAAAAACCGCCATGCGTATTATGCAGATCAGGCGGTCTTCCTGCTGCGCCACAGGATACGTTCCAATCATTATTATGACTATGGACATGCCTTTGGAAATTACTGGAAACGCTTTGGCAATACTCATCCGGAATATTTTGCCTTGCTTCCGGACGGGAAACGCCGGCCACTGGAAGGAGATTCTTCCGGGAAATATATTTCCATGTGTGTGTCGCAACCGGCATTCTGGCACCAGATTGTCAAAGACTGGTGCAAAAATCCCAGAAGAAACCCTGATAATATTCCATTCCAGCCATTTGTAAATGCTTGTGAAAATGATGTCCCGGGAATGTGCGTCTGCAATGCCTGCCGTGCATGGGATGCCCCCGATCAGAAATTCCATCTCAGTTCCTACTGGTCCTTAAAGGAAAATGGACATTCGTTAAATTCACGTAAGCGGTTTGTCGGCCTGTCACAAGCAGAATGGGGCGAACACGGAGTCCAGTCCAATCAGGCAGAACCTCCATCTCTCTCTGACCGCTATGCGAGGTTCTACCTGGCCGTCCAAAAAGAAGCCCGGAAAATCGCCCCGGAGGCTCAGATTATAGGCTATGCGTATGCCAATTACCGAAAACCTCCGAAAGAAACAATATTGAACGATGGAATAATCATTATCTATGTACCCAATATATTTTTTCCATATACGGAGGACTCGAGCAAAATGTATCGCCGGGAGCTTATAGGCTGGAAAAAACAGGGAGTAACAAAATTTTACTACCGCCCGAATTATATGCTTGCCGGTGCCAATATGCCGCTTCTCTTCACGCGGCAAATTGTAGAAGATGTCTCCTTTGCAGCAAAAAATGGAACAATTGCCACTTACTTTGATTCTCTGGGCGGGGCATGGGGGGTCCAGGGACCAATGTTATATGCTTTGTGCCGGATTCAATTTGATCCCAGGCGGGACTTGCAGACGATCTTAGATGAATTCTATTCAGGTTTCGGCAAGGCTTCCAAGGAAGTAAAAGCATATTTTGACTATTGGACGGAACGTTCCAATGCAGTTACTCCCGAAGATTACCGCAGATACTGTGTGATGGAAAAGGATGCAGCAGGCAATTATGGAGGAACCTTCAAAAATTTTGTCAGGATAACACCGCACCTGTTCCCGCCGGAAAGCTTTACAGAAGGCCGGCGTCTGCTTCAAGCTGCCGAAAAAGCAGCTGCCGGAGACCCCTCACTGACAAAGCGAATCGCATTCTTGAAAAAAGGGCTCAAGGATGCCGAACTGACCGTTGCAACACGCCGTGCTCAAAAAGAGATGGAGCTTGCCCCCACACCCTCCAGCAAAGAGAAATTCAAAAAGGCATTTCACAAAATGGCAGCTTACCGGGCAGCCATTGAAAAAGACAACATATGCAATTACAGCCACATGGCTTATTGGGAAAAAAACGGTTCTTCCTGGCCTTGGAAATATATCAAACTTCAATGACATTTGAACAAATAACGGAGATCAGTGAAAAACGGGGAAAGAGTTTTGCAATGTCCCCGTTTTTCAGGCGTGGCATTCCCGAAGCCACAGACAAGAATTAAAAAACCTGGCAATGTTATTCTTTTTTCTTTGTCAGCGATGTATGGTAATCATCTATGCAGTAATAGGGCAGATAACCAAAAGAGCGGGCAAGATCAGCCATTTTCTTCTGGTCATCCTGCAATTCATAATAGTTCGGCGACGCCCACAAAACATATACCTTGAACCCATAGCGGCGTTGCAGGGCATCCAGGTTTTTCCTGATTCCTGTTACGAAAGCATATGCTTCATTGTCAGGCTCGAAAAATTTTGCCTGAAAGTTCTCCCAGCAAATCACATCCGCGTATTTTGCCATCACCGGCAATGTCGTCCGGACAGTCCAGTTGCCGATAAATATAAACTTCGGATAGGCAGTACGTAATTCCTTCATCAACGCCTCGAGCCCCTGTAACTGCCTCCGACGCTGTGCTTCCGGAAGATCAGGGTGCTCAATGTCTGCGAGCGTATCCATAAAAACCCCGTCACAGCCATATGCAATCACTTCACTTTTTGTGAGTTTCACAAGCAGTTTGCGCCATGCGGCATTCCCCAGGTCTGCGGCACGGTTGTTACCCCATGGCTTCCATGGTTTTCCATTGATTTTCAGCAGCCATGATGCAGGGACCCGGTCTCTGTAACGATGCCATGATGCAACCTCCATATAACTCAGATAACCGATCACAAGACAGCCCTGCCGCTTCAATTCTGCAATTCTGCGCGATGCTTCGGCGCCCATTGACTGCGGGTCCACAATTACCACATCATACTTAGAGAGCTCATGCTGTTCCTTGTCCCCCACTCCGCCATAATAAAGGACATAGCTGCGTGCCTTATCGAGTTTCCTGTTCTGGGGCGCTCCATGACCGGCAAACGGAAACGACAACACCCCTGCTGCAAGAACGGATATCAATAATCTTCCAAAAGAAAAATTCATTGTCATACTCCTCATCATTTTAATAGTTGCTCCTGTTTTTTATGTTCAAATGAACTACCCCGCCGCAAGCAGCGGGGAATAGGGGATTTCGCCTGCGTCACCAGCTTACGCAGCTGGAATACGGCAGGACAGAGAGTCCTGCACGAATGCGTCCGGTATTTCTCCCGGTCATGGCAGGCACGTTTTTCCGGCAGGCTGAAGCATGAAATCGAGTTTTTCAGCCAAACCGGAAAAGCGATTCCGCCAGATGGACGATTGCCGCCTGACACGACGGAAATCATTCAATCATGCTTGACACTGCCGTCATCGTCCGCATCAATCTGCTGGCTGCTGAGGGTATGAAAGAGATGCGTGATATCCCGCAAACCTCCGCAGAGCAGCCAAACTGTGCCAATGACTCCCGCAGCAATGCCGACAAACATATAAATCGTCCAGAAACGCATCCAGTCGCGCACTTCCAGCAGTCCAGCCTTTTCCAGCGCCAGTAATACGAAAGCGGCAAGTGCCCAGAGCAGTGTCCAGCCGATAGTGGCGACGTAAATAACCTTGTCACCGAAACTGAAATCACCAGTGCCGCCAGCCCCGTTGCGGGCCTTGCGTTACTCGCCCCCGCATATTTGCCCCGGTGAAGCATCCGGTCAAGATCGAAATCCGGCAGCTTACATACATAACGCTCGACCAGTGAAACTCCGATATACAAGAAAATTGCCAGCAGCGCAGCTCCAAATGCGACCTCCTGCTCATTGAAAAGCGGCAGTCGCCTGCCGTCCGCATGAAACTGCGCCACGCCATTGATTGTCTTCTGAAAGAAAGCCGGAGTATATTTGCAGAGCAGCAAACCGGTTACGGCGGTAACTGCTCCGGAAATCATTGAACACCACGCGCCCAACACCGTGCCTTTTTTCCAGTAGAGCCCTCCAATCACAACCGCGCCGGCCGAAAACAGCGCACTGGTTACAGTGAAATAAAGCAGAATTGCCTGCGTCTGGCGGAAAAGCCAGCTGATCAGAAAAGCAATCAGCGCCACCAGCACAATCGACAGCCTGAGCAAGGCGATATGAACTTTCGGCGACAACGGCTGCCGGCTGCGCCGCAACGGCAGAATGACGTCCTGAATCAGAATGCTTCCCCAACTGTGCAGATAGGTATCGTCGGTGCTGAGCATGGCGGCAAACATGGTCGCTCCGAAAAGCCCCAGCAAGCCGGCAGGAAGCACCCTGCTCAGCCAGACGGATACCTGCAACTGTTCGCGCAATGTGCTGTTGCCGACCTGGGAAAGACTTTCCGCAACCTCCTGCTTAAGCATTGCAAATTCAGTCAGCCCGCCCTGAAGCACAACGATGGCGCACAGAGGAATCAGGATCAGCAGGTTCCCCTGCAGCAGGCCGCGCCAGGTTCCCAGCAGATTCCCCATCTTCCCTTCGTGAGGCGATGCGGCAGAAACCATGAAACCCTGTGACCCAAGCCAGACCCGCCATTTGAAAACCATCAGGAACAATGCAATCAGAAAAAATCCCATATTGAAATCCCTCAAGCCCGATGTGGCAAAAGGATTAATCAGAGACTGATCCGGATTGGCACTACTCAGCTTCACCAATACTTCCGACAACATTCCCCAGTCAAATTTGAGCAACAGAAAAACCAGCAGGACCAGGAATGCAATGTTGCAGAATGCCCCCTGGACAAAATCTGTAACCATAATCGCCACCTGACCGCCGCAGATTGCAAAAAGCACTCCCATCCCCAGGAAAAGAATCAACAGGAATACATAGGTTGAAATGGAAAAACCGCATATCTGGAACGTCTGAGGCAAATTACAGAAATACAGAAAGAAACGCACCGATACCGCAGGAAAGATACCGTAGTTCAATACCCCGGAAACCCAGGCGACGCTTCCTGCGAAAATACGAAATCTCCGACTGTAACGCAATTCAAGAAACTGCGCCATTGTCAATACCCGCGTCTCACGCAGTCGATAGCTGACAAATCCGCTCGCAGTCAGCGCCAATCCCGCAACTCCCGAAATAAATCCCCAGTAAAAAGGAGAAAATCCCGATTGATAGAATTGTTCAAATGCGGCAATGACGCTGATTGCGCCCAATCCGGCCATGCCGTCCGCAATGGCAAGCAGATAACGCCGGGCGCTGCGCCCCGCAGCCAGAAACTGTGCGGGGCTTTGAGTATAACGCCGGCAGTAGACAAGCAGTCCGAGCAGAACTGCGACCAATCCCAGCCAGATACCCCAATCGAAAATTGTTATATGATTCATGACGGTGCCTTTCAAACTTCCGGGATCAAATTATTTCCCGGCGCCATTGCGCTTAATGATGCGAAACTCAGCCGGAGCCAGCCTGACGGTCTGTTTTCTGCCATCGACGGTCAGTTCCGCCTCGCGGGCTTCGACGCAGTCGGTATTGAGCACATAAACCGTCTCCGGATAAACCGCATAACTGATGGCACGCACATCATCCGCACGATTCGGCAGAGCGGCCATCGTAACATTCTGCGGAGTATCGGATGCCAGTTTTTTCAGAAGATTACGGTAAAATCCGGCAGTGCTCTGCTTACCCGGGTATTCTTTGCCGAGCAGCAGAATTACCCTGCCTTTACCGCGTTTTTCCGCTATGCAGTAAGGTTTTCCGCCGACGGTGGCAAGAACTTCCACACCGGAACCGAATTCCGCTTCGGCAACCGTCTCCTGCTTGAAAAGCGAACTGCGGATACCGCCGAGCTTTCTGGCGGAAGGAATGCCGCTGACTGTCTGAAACCCTTTGATCCTGACGTCAATCAAACGGCTCAAATCGCCTTTATCAAGCAAATCCGAAATCTCATAGCGCTTGAACTCGCGGTCAAGACGAGTATTAAAGTGAGGCAAGGCAATCAGCAATGTGCCGCCGTTTTTCACATAGCTGTCAAGAGTTCCGGCAACCTCCGGGGTCATCGTATTCCAGCCGGTCAGTGTCGCAAAACGATAACGCGCAATATCAGCAAGGCGGCTGGTGTCGTCAAGCCCGACAACATCAACCTGCCCGAACGGAGTTCCTCCCAGCCAGTAATTGGCATAGGGCTTCAGCGCAGAATCGAAAAGCGGAGTAAATACATCAGCCGCTGCAACCCAGGTATATTCGGGATCATGCATCAGCCACTGCGGCTGCTCCTTTGCCGTTTTATGCTGCGCCCAGGCGGGAATCCAATTATGAAAGGCTCCGATATAGCTGTCAAGGTTTCCGCGCAGC
>DXVA01000235.1:0-2340 GCA_019408975.1 Lentisphaeria bacterium
AGCCTGCGGTCATGACCTTTGTCTGGAAGAAAAATACCGATGACCGTTTCAGCGCGAAAGACCTTGAGTTCGTTCTAACGCTTCCCGCCGGATATGAGTTCAAAGGCACGTCCTTTGCGGAAAAGAATTCGATCCGCACGGTGAAAACACAGGACGGCGGCAGCGAGGTTCGTTTCAGGATCAATCCTTCGCTTTCCGGTTATCTGCCCGGCAAAAGCTTCAATTTCTATCTGCGGATGCCGCTGATGATTACGACGGATACGGCAGCCGGAACCGGCGGCAATGCGTCGCTGCGGATTGAGGAGAACGGCAAAACGGTGTCCAATGCGGAACCGGTCAGGCTTGTCACGATTCCGTCCATTCGGGCGGCACACCGTCCGTCCCGTTATTTCAGCGGAATCTACATCGGCGGACTTTACCTGAATTTTCAGGAGCCCGCCGCGGATGCGCTGTTTGCAAAGCTGATGGGCGATGCTGGAGTGCAGTGGGTCGTGGCGTCTCCGGGAACAAGAGGAAAGGCATGGCGTGAGAACGGCGTCGTCTATATCACGCCTGAAAATTACTGGGTCGCCAACGGTTTCCGCGTCGGGCTTTCCAAAGGGCGTCCCGAGTCGGATAAATACAAATATATCGGCAACAGCAACTTCAACCTTGACAATGCGACATGCCCTGCGGCGGTTTATGAAGAGCGTGAATATTTCGCAAAGAACACAAAGGAGATGATCCGGAAGTCTCTTGCGGGATGCGACGGTCTGTGGGGCAACTGGGAACCTTATATGTTTGCCGGAAAGGGGTGCATGTGCGACACCTGCCGCGCGAATTTTGCGAAATTCGTGAATGTCCCTCTGGAACAGATGAAGAAAGAATGGCCCGCCGAGCTCGGGCGCGGAAAAAAATATTACGATCAGATCGTCAGGTTTCGTTCCCTGGAACATGCGAAGCTGGTGAAGACGATTCACAAGGCGGTCGTCGAGGCGACAGGCGGGGAGAAGTCGCTCGGCTTTATCCCTGGAATCGCATGGAGTGAAATGTCGAGCTCATGGCGTCCCATGAATCTGGCACCGGAGGTTCAGGCATATGATTACGCGGGTTCTCTCCGCTGGATCAATCCGTGGGGGCCTTATCCCTGCTGGGACACCCAGCAGCCGTTCGGATATGACAAGAAGCGAATGCTTTCCTATTTCATTTCCGCCCGTGATGTCCGGGAGCAGGTCAACAGGGATTATCCGGAGGGCAGACGCCCGAAACTGATGTCGTTCCCGCATGGGCTTCAGCTTTGCGACTGGGTGCTTCAGCCGGAAAATCTGGAGCTGGGAATGGATGCGTTTTTCTTCAACGGGTTTGAGTCCACGATCGTTTATGCGTTTCCGAAAGGATACGACAACCGTTACTGGAATGCCTTTGCCCGTGCCGTCGATACCGCCGGAAAGTATGAAAATTACGTAATCGACGGAAAACGGATTGACGGGAATGTCCAGCTGGTTCCGGTTCCGGAATATGCCGCGCCGTCGGGCAAGGTGGCGGATGCGATTCCCCGGTATAAGAATGAACCCATGCTTCAGGTTGCCGCATACCGGCTTGGAGACAAACGGATCGCCGCGATTTTCAACTTCTGGGAAAAAGGGGAGGCGTTTTTCACGTTCCGTCTTGCCGGTCTTGACCCGAAGAAAAGCTATACTGTGACCTGCGGTGACGATCAGTTCGTGCCGGGTGCCGGGCGAACCGTCTATACGGGCGCCGAGCTGGCGAAAGGAATTCCGCTTCATGCCGGAGCCGCGCGCTGCGCGGTGTATGAGATCCTTCCGGCGGGCAAGGCGCTGACGGGGAAGACGCTGTGGAGCGCTGAAAAGCTGAATCGGCTTTATCAGAGCCGCCGTCCGGAACTTGCGAAGGAAGCCGAAGCCGACCGGAAATTCGAGGAGCTCAACAATCCGAAGGATATTGCCCTTGAAGATATGTCCAGCGCCGGAATCGAGTGCAAAGTCAATGCGGAGAAACAGACCATGACCTTTGCCGCGAAACGGAATACCATTGTTCTCAGCTCGAAGGAGATGAGCATTCTTGACTGGTCTGTCGGCGGGAGAAAACTGATTCAGGGCAATCCGGTTTCCGGTTTCGGAACCGCAGTCTTCTGGGAACCCTCCTGGCAGCCTCAGGGCGCCTACCGCGTGCTGAAACAGGAGAAGATCAAAGACGGTTTCCGCATTGTCGGAGAGATGTATGTGACGAGCAGCGCCCAGCCGCTGCTGGAGGCATTGAAGGTCTGTCAGACATTTGAAATCACGGATTCCTGCCGGAAGATCGCTTTGACCACGACGCTGGAAAACGCATCTACCGATG
>DXVA01000235.1:2350-7060 GCA_019408975.1 Lentisphaeria bacterium
GGCTCCCCGTGTCCACCGCTTCGGGTTGAGATATCACTGTTTTCCTGTTGCGCCCGCTTTGAAAAACGGCGGTGCGGAGATGGCGCGGAACGGAGAAAAAGTCCGTTATGCGAGAAATTACCGTCAGGCACTCTATTCCACCGGAGACAAAGTGTTTGAAGGTGTGGTCGGCAAGACGTTCAGCATTCGGAATTCCCCCGTGAGGGTTACGGCGCCCGGTGTCGTGTTCCGTGCTCCGGATGCTCCGGATTTGACCTTGACGCTTTCTCCTGCGAAAGAATTTGCGGGCTTTGCTCTGTGGGATTCGCCGAAACAGTTCTGCGCCACGTTTGAACCTTGCTTCAAACCGGTTATATTAAAGTTCAAAGAGAAAATATCATACGGCATGACCGCCGTTGCAGGAGAATGAAATGAAGATCTATGTCCAGACGGATATTGAAGGCGTCGCCGGATTCTGTTTCCGTGAAAACCGTGCGAATCCCTCCGAGGAGAATGTCCGGCACCGTTACCGGATGTATCAGCTGCTGACGGATGAAGTGAATGCCGCAGTGCGCGGCGCATTTGATTCCGGCGCGGACGAGGTGATCGTCAATGACAACCACGGTTCGGGTTACAATATCCAGTTTGAGCGGCTCGACCCGCGCTGCCGCATTATCCATGGACGCAACGGAAGCGGCCCGCACTGGCTGCCGCTTCTGGATTCCTCTTTCGATGCGATGGTCCTGATCGGGATGCACGCGATGGGAGAAACTCCGTGTTCGATCATTCCTCACTCGAAATGGGTCGTGAACGACGGGGAATTCTACCTGAGCGAAGCATCCATGGCGGCGGCGATCGCCGGCGATCACGGAGTTCCGGCGGTCATGCTCAGCGGAGACGACAAGATCAATGCCGAGGTTGCCGCAAAGATACCGTCGATCGAGTCCGTCATCGTCAAACAGGCGCTTTCCCCTTATATGGCGTGTTCCGTGATTCCCGCAAAAGCGTGCGAAATGATTTATGAGGGAGTGAAGCGCGGCATTGCCCGACGTAAAGAGATTGCCCCCTTTGTGGTTCGGGGGCCCGTCCGGCTGAACCTGCTGGATTCTGCCGATCACTGCCCGCCGCTGAAGGAGTGCGGGGAGGCAGTGACGGGAAATACGATTGACGAGGCTTTCATGAAGTATGAACGAGGAATGCCGTGGAGCACATTCGGGATGGAACAGATGGACGGTTTCCAGTTCCCGTGAACCGGCTCCGGGCTTTCCTGTAAAAGAAAACCTGTGTCTGTTTGAAGGGGGGCTTCGCTTGTTCTCCGTTCTGCAACACTTTTGATATAAGGAAAATCACAATGTCGGAAATGATTGACTGCACAAAAAGCGAGGCGCTGCTTCACAACCGTTTCTTCTCCCGGCGGCTCTGCTGGAATGGGAATGGGTTCTTTTCCGATTCCCTCGTCAATCTGGAAACGGGAAATGAATATTGCAGGGGCAAAGGGTATGAATTCGCTTTTGCCGTCAACGGGGAAAAGATCGTGAGTTATTCCGAGCCGAGGCTCCGGGAGGTCGATGGGAATATGGAGTGCCGCAGGGATGTGCCGCGGTTTCTCGGTTCCGAAATCAAACGGGTCGATGAGGCGTCGGAGGAGCTTTCCCTGCGGTTTTCCGTAGAAAATTACGGGGTGGCTGTAAAAGCCGTCTACCGGATCTCCTCGGAAATTCCGGGGATTGTCAAGCATCTTGAGATCGAAGCTTTGCAGGATGATCTCTGCATTACCGAATTGATTTTCGATACCTTCGACTTTTATCCGGGACAGTTCAGCGACTGTGATTATTTCTGCGGTTCGGATGACGCGCCTCTCCCGCTGAATTTCGCGTTGGAGGGTTCCGCTGATATCATACGCTGCCATAATGCCGCGTTGGGGGAAGGTTTTCTCTGCGGCAGCGCTGCGCCCGGCCCTCTGCGGCGTTTTATGGGATACATTCACTGGAATTCAATGGATGTTTCCTATTCGATGGGATGTGTCCCGTTTGCGAAATACCTGCGGAAAGGGGAAGTGTTCCGCGCGGATCATTCTTTCCTCCTGCTGTATACGGGAAATGCCGCCTCCGGCGATCAGGAATTCCGGCAACTGCTGAGGAAGGTTCTGCCGCCGGCGGTGAAGCCGGGAGTCATGTACTGCACGTGGATTCCCTTCCTGAAACGGATTCAGGAAAAACTGATTCTTGATCTGGCTGAAAAAGCGGCGGGGATGGGGTTCCGTTATTTTGTATTGGACGACGGCTGGTTCACGGAGGAAAAACGGTGTGTCGATATGGAGAAATTCCCGCATGGACTGGATTTTCTGAGTGAGAAAATCCGCAGCATGGGGCTTCGCTTCGGGCTATGGTATAATATCGGCACCTCTTACGGTGATCCCGATACGCCGGATTCGCTCGCGTGCCGCCTGCCTGACGGTAATTTGAAAAAATCGGGCGGGAATAAAGTGCTCTGCTTTGCGGGAGAACACCGCCAAAGGATTCTGGAGGAGCTGACCGCCCTTGCGGAAAAATACCATGTCTCTTATTTCAAACTTGATTTTTCCTCCATCCTGAGCCCTTATGCGGTGCAGCCGTATGGCTGTCATTCGCATGAGCACCGTTATCATCACGGGTATGAAGATTCCGTGATCGAAATGTACCGCGGACTTCTGTTTTTGCGGAATGAACTGAAGAAACGGTTCCCTGATCTGATCGTGGATTTCAGTTTTGAATCGTTCGGAACGGAGCGCCCGAATATTGCCGCGCTGGAATACAGCGATCTGCACCATGTGTCGAATCTTTCCGGCAGGGACGGGGCGATGCAGAACATCGCGAAAATCCGGAAACAGTTTTACCGCTGGTTCGGCAAACTGCCGCCGGAGCGTATTCTCGGCGGGCTTCTGGTTCTTCAGAATGACTCCGCCGCCGAATATCTGCTGACCTCTTTTACCGGTGCGCCACTGGTTTCCGGTGATTTGAGGGAACTGCCGGAGGAGGTCGGGAAAAGAATTGGAAAGTTCACGGAAGCATTTCATGCACTGGCGGATCGGGAGTGTCTAACTGAGCTTGAGGTTGTGCTTGATGAAGTGGATCTGGATGTGTTCATCCGCAGGGGAAAATCGGGGCACGGTTTCCTGTGCGGATTCAACAGAAGAAAAGAGGATGTAATGCTGGATATTCCGGTTCCGTTTGCCTGCCGCAATGTGGAAACGGGGAAAACGGGAGTGCATCTTTCTCCGGAATCTTGCGGAATGTTTATTTTTTGATATGGAAAGGATTGAATGAGATGAAAGACAAAGTCGGTTTCGGCATCATCGGTGCGGGAATGATCGCCGCACATCACGGGAAAGCGATGGCAGGCTTGAAAAATGTGCGCCTGATCGGTTTCTATGACACGAATTACGAGTCTGCGAAAAAACGCGCGGAGGAGTTCCACTGCAAAGCTTATGCGAGTTTCGAGGAATTTCTGGCAGACCCGGAAATCGAGGCTGTGACGATTGCGACTCCATCCGGGATGCATGGTTCCGTCGCGATTCCGGCGGCGAAGGCGGGCAAGCATATCCTTTGTGAAAAACCGCTGGAGATCACGCTCGAAAAAGTGGATGAGATCATCCGTGCCTGCGAGGAGAATCATGTGCAGCTGTCGCCGGTGTTCCAGACCCGTTTCACGAAGCCGGTCCAGCTGGTGCGCGAGGCGATGCGTTCGGGGCGTTTCGGGCGGATGGTTCTTGCCAGCGCACAGATGCGCTGGTTCCGCGATGCCTCCTATTACAGCGGCTCGAACTGGCGCGGCACATGGAAAATGGACGGCGGCGGAGCACTGATGAATCAGGCGATTCACATGATCGACCTGCTGCTTTACATCAACGGCGCGCCGGAGGAGGTTTTTGCGTTCGCGGGAACCCTGACGCACAGCATCGAGGTGGAGGACAATCTCTGCGCGACGGTGAAGTACCGCAACGGCTCGTTCGGGACGATCGAGGTAAGCACTTCCTGCGCACCCGGTTTTCCCCGCCGCCTGGAGTTTTCCGGGAGCGCGGGAACCGTCGCGTTCGAGGAGGACAAGATCACGCGCTGGGAGTTCGCCCAGCCGCGCCCGGAGGATGAGGCGGTCAAACGCGAACTTTCCGGGCAGGCGGATGCGAAGGGCGGAAGTGCTCCCATGAACATCAGCTCCGACGGACATGCCTGCCAGATTTCAGACCTTGCGGATGCCATTTTGAGCGGGCGCAAACCGTTTCTGGACGGTTACGAGGGGCGGCGGGCGATTGAACTGATCTGCGGAATTTACGAATCGGCGCAGACCGGAAAACCCTATTTCTTCAAAAGGTGAGCCATGAAGCTGAATTTTATTCCCGTGACGATGCGCCTGCCGCTGAAATTCGGAGCGGAAACCATTCATTCGATTCAGATTGCACATGTTGAATTTGAGGCTTACGGCGCGGTCGGGCGCGGCGAGACTCCTCTTTCCGTCGGCTGGGCGTGGCCCTCGGAGCTGTCCTTTGCCTTCCGGGAAAAGGTCATGTGCGATTTCTGCCGTTTCCTTGCAGAACACTGGCACGCCCCTGCATCGGATCCCATGACTGCCGGTTATGAATTCCTGACCCGGAATCTGCCCCGGCTCCATGCGGAATTCAACGAAAAACACCGGGTCGAAATGCCTCATCTTGCGGCGCTGATCTGTGCGTCCGCATTCGATATCGCCCTGCAT
>DXVA01000236.1 GCA_019408975.1 Lentisphaeria bacterium
GGAGAGACGGACATTTTCCCGGGTGCAGCACCCGGGAAAATGTCCGTCTCTCCGGAGACGGTGTTAATTTCAACGTCTGATACCCTAGCTGCCGGCAGGATTTCAAATCCGGAGAACTCTTGTCATACCAGGTAACAATCACGTAGGCATAAGCCGGATGCTGCCCGGGTCGCAAATCCCGGTATTCGAATTCAAGTCGGTAACTGTCCCCCGGATTTCCGGAAAGCTTCACAAACTGGGACGCCGTATTGCAGAATCGCACAGAAGACGATCCCAGGAGAGTTTCCAGTTCCTGACTGCGGCTGATTTCCAGCATGCCTTCCCCTATCCTGACTTTTCCGAATGCACGTGCATCCATTTCTTTTTCTTTGATCTCCCCCTTCCCGGAAATCCAGCTATGCGGATACCAGGATCCATATCCCGGCCTTTTCATGAGCTTTCGTGTAAAATCACCATTCTCCAGAAGATTTTTCCTCATGCTGTCGGAATGAATATGATTCTCGCTGATTTGTTCCATTGCAAAGGAAACACCGCCTTTGTCAAAATCGGGAGTATCAGCGCAGAGGAGCAATGGAATGCCAAAAATGCTCAGGATTAAGTTGCAGTTTCTCATGAAGAAGTCCTTTCTCTTGTTTGTTTTCTATGTTATTGAGATGTTTCAGCACAGAATGGTATCCTGTTAATTTCCCAGAATACAGGAATTGATCCCGGTGTGCCATGCCGGATTTTTCTCACAGCCTGGATACAGACTCAGATCAACTCCCATCCGGCGGTCATTTCTGCGGATTGTTTCAGCATGACCGTCCGTCATGACAAACACACCACTTTGCTGATGCGGAAACGCCGTGCGGCTGATTTTCGCCGAATCCAAGGTATGAGAGAGATGGAAGGTTTCGATATCGGGCGGACGGTCTCCGAAAAGCAGAGTTCTGGAAATATTCCGGAAGTTGCTGACCTTCAGCCGCGAATAAGTGCTGACGGAAATGGAATATCCGATGGTATTATGTATTTTCGCATCGGGGGCAGAGAAGTTTCCCGAAGATGGACATGCGAAACGGCTGCGCCGCAATGGACCGGAAGGGTCACCGTTTCCCCAACGGTAGGCTCCGATGTCAAGGGAATCGTCAATATTCAGGTAGGATGCAAACGCACCAGTGTTTTTTCCACCTCCCAGAGCGGTCAGACAGCCGGATTTGTAACTGCATCCCGGCCCTTCATAGGACGGACTTCCCCAGCCTGTGTTGTAATAGGAAATCAGATACCCCTGATTGTCGTCCTGGTACATATTTGCCGCTTTTCCAAGACTGCTCTGATTGTTCAGGCAGGCAATCTTCTGTGCAGTTTGTTTTGCCTTGTTCAAAGCTGGCAGCAGCAGAGAAGCCAGAATGGAAATAATCGATATTACAATAAGAAGTTCAATTAAAGAAAATTGATTCACTCGTAAAACCGTCTTTTTCATTTGTTCCTCCCTTTTCTCAGAATGTAAGCACTTTCAGCATATTCTGCTTTTCCGTCTCGGCTTTTTTGTCAAGCTGGTCACGAACGAGTCGCAGGAAGACTGTCTTGAACCAGATGTCGCGCCGACTTTTTTTCTGTTCATACAAGACGGGATCATAAGGTTTTCCCGGCGCCTTGCTGATAATCCTGGCAAGATAAGAGTCATAGTCGACCAGAGAGCCACGGATAATGTCCTCTTCCGTGATCTGCGCCATGCGGATTTCCTTGAATGTCGTACGCCCGCAGTCATAAATGATGAAAATTCTTCCGTCATCCGCCTGGACGGCATCGGGATAAGACACATTCTGCTCAGGGGTCGGCGCAGTGTCAAGCAAAAGAGAATATTTCCAGGTTTCTCCCTCATCTTCGGATAAGCGTGCACAGAGATTTGTTCTGTGAGTCACCGCATTGTTGTGAATCAGGAGAATGCGTCCGGATTTGAGGCGCCGCAGAAAGAAACGGGAATTCGCATTCAGAACCGGCAGATATTCTCCCGGAGTCCAGGAGCTTCCGGCAGGATCGGCGCCAATGCTCCGCACAAGCAGAGGATTGTTGTCTCGCGCAAATAGAAGCAGCGTATGGTCTTTCCGTTCGAGAATCATGGTCTCTTCAAATACAATCCCCATTTTCCTTCCAGCCTCACAGCGTATCCAGGTTTCTCCCTGATCACTGCTGCGGGAATAGCGATAGTTCGGCGAGGACCAGTCATATGCACACATGACCCAGTCACCGTTCGATAAGGCGACAGGCTGATTCCTCAGAAATCCCTGCGAGACGATGCGCGGTTCACTCCAACGCAGCTTTTCCGCATCCGGGTCATCACAAACCAGAGCCCAGGTGGCCAGATGATCCGGGTCGCTCTGGAGCCGTTCTCCTCCGATACGGCGCTGAACGACAAAAAGCCACATCCGGTTCAAGGGGTCCAGCCATAACTGAATGTCTATCACCAGAAAACCGGAATCGGGCTCACTTGGAATCACAAGTTCAGGCTTTTGCCAGGTCCACCCATCGTCATTACTCCGGATCAGGAGATTGTAGTTCTCCTCGGAAGGTTCTCCGGTTCCCCCGGAATACCAAGCAGCGAACAGACGTCCTCCGGGAGTACGTAAGATGGAGGGACATCCCTGCCAGAAACGATATTTCAACTGGTATGCCTCTCCCGGTGCATGATTGACACTGATATTTTGCGGCTTCATAAAAACCTCTCTGATTTCTCCATTTCTCATTTGACTATTAATATTATAAATAGTATCTTATAAAAAACAATCATAATAAAAGGCAATTTATATCAATTATCGACAATGGGCACGATTTACGGCAATGAACACAAAGATTCTCTCGCGGCGTTGTACACTCCTGAGCAGCTGGAAAATTTCTCCTGTGTTCTGAAAGACGTCTGCCTGCTTCCGCTGAATCTCTCTCTCTGGAAAATCTCCCAGCCATGGCAGGTTCCGGAGAGAAAAATCAATGATACGCTGATTTGGCTTGTGAAGAAAGGCGAATTTGAAGGTACGGTGAAGAAGCGGACAAAACAACTCTGCGCGGGAGAAGGAGTCATTGTTCCGGAAAATACCCCTCATGCTTTCCGTTTTGCCGGGCAATGTACACAGGGAGAAGCGTTTGTTATTCATCTGCACGCACAAAATCTCTTTCATGAAACCTTTCATACCATGTTCTCTTCCCCCTTTTTTAAAATCAGATACCCGGAAGCGGTCTTCACGTCTCTGCTGCGGGCTGTTGCGCTCAAAAACGTCAATAATGATGCGGCATTCTCTTATGCAAAAGATATCATTCGCGAGTTGCTTCTGGAAAATATGGAAACAGCAGATTTCAAACTTCAAGAAAGCAGAAAGCCGGATATGCGAATTCAAAAGGCAATTCAGTATCTCTCTCAAAACTACGCTCGCGACATTAGCATCCTTGATATTGCAGCCGCTGTCAATCTGCATGAAGTGCAGTTCCGCCGTCTTTTCCGCACCTATACGGGAATATCGCCTCATACCTGTCTGCAGCGGGTTCGTCTACAGCATGCCGCGGAAATGCTGGTCAATTCATTTGCGAGTCTGGCAACAATTATCCGCGAATCGGGATTCCATTCGGAAAGTTATTTTTGTCTTGTATTCCGCAAAACATACGGCATTGCACCCCAGGCATACCGGAAAAACTACCGCGACTTGTAAAGCGGGACCTGTCACGACAACTGTTTTCTGGAAATACTCTGTGCACACCCCCTCGAAAAAGTTACATTTATGACAGTGCCGGAAATCCGAATCAGAAGAAAGATGACCGCAAAACGATCTCGCAGGAAATAGTTGAAAAAGCAATCATGCCTGTTTCCAATGCAATTGCTGTTTCTGCCGGATCAGATAAATTCTCCAGAAATTTGTGAAGCATTGATTTTGAATTCCCGATCTGAAGACCTTGCCCCCTTTCAGGGTGCCAAAGGCAAAGCCAAATCCTTGGGGCGTGGATTTTTACTCATTTTTCCTGAATGATCTATGATTTATCAATGCACTCCGATTCCCCGGATTTTCGAAACTATCATTATGACTTGTTTTTTCCCATTCTATTAAAATCGGTGATTGTGCAATACGGGAGACAGCGGAAAAAAAGAAGAACGGTGGAATAATTTGATCGTTAAGTAAATTACTTCACAGAGAGGATGAGAGACGGTCTCTGAAAATAGAATGTTTTATTAAAAAAATAGGTTTAATAATGCGATGCTCTGCATCGCAAAAATGCTTCGTGCAGGACTTTCAGTCCTGCTTCAGTCCAGCTGAATAAGCTGGTCGCCGTAAGCGAAATCCCAATACCGCGTATGCTTGCATCGCGGTAGTCTATTATTGGCAAAACAGATCATTTTCCTTGCAGAACTGCAGAACTGTTCCACCAGTAATTCAAAGGACAACTTCGCATTTTTAATCACAGATACGGGAAATGAAGTTGAAAAGCATCGGCAGGCTGGTTATATTGCCGTGGTTGTGGTAAGGATTTGAACTTCGAAGGTTTGATGATGGCAATATTAAAGAAAAAACTCAGTTTTGTTTATGAGAAGGCGGAGCAGGAAATTGAAGCGCAAATCCTTGACGGACGCCTGAAAGCGGGAGACTGTGTTCTTTCAGAAAACGCCATCTGTTCTATTTACGGGATCAGCCGCCGTTCGGCAAGGTCGGCAATCGAAAACCTGATCCGCAAGGGACTGCTTTACCGCCGTCCGGGCAAAGGGACATTTGTCTCAAGTTTGAAATCCGGCACAGGCAATCGGATTGCAGAATTTTCCATTGCTCTCATCATTCCGGACATCAGCGATCTTTTCATTTTGAAAATCTGCGAAGGAATCCAAGCCGCCGCCAATCAGTATAACTGCAATCTTGTGATCAAAACCTCAAATGGTGACATTGACCGCGAAAACCAGAATATCCATTATTCAATTCAAAGACAGGAAGACGGCGTCATCATTTTCCCCAATTACGGCAGATTCAACGTGGAGGAACTTTGGAGACTGAAAGACTCGGAGCTTCCGTTTGTGTTGATAGACCGTTATTTCGAGGACATCGACACCAATTATGTCGGGGTCGATAATATACGGGGCGGTTACCTTGCGACATCGCACCTGATCCGGCTGGGGCACCGTAGAATTGCACATCTGTACGGTTCCCGGGGAAGCGCGAATGACGGACGCCTTGCCGGATACCGCCAGGCATTGAGCGACAATGAGATTCCCTGTAATGAAAAATGGATTCGCCGGTTTGAGGATTTAGACCTGAAATCCGGCGGCAGCCGTTTCGAACCCGATGTGGAATGCGGATATGAAAATATGAAACATCTGCTCCGGCTTTCCGAAATCCCGACAGCCGTCTTTGCCGGAAATGACTATCAGGCGCTCGGGGCAGTCAAGGCGATCAAGGAACAGCGCCTGCGTATTCCGGAAGATATTGCCATTGTAGGGTTCGACGAGCTGACAATCAATCCGTTTCTGGAGATTCCTCTCACTACGATACGTCAGCCGCAATATGAGATTGGACGAAATGCTGTCGAAATACTTCTGCGTAAGATTGCGGAACAAGACACTGGAAAACGAACCTCGGCAGAACGGATCATTTTGCCGGTGGAACTGGTGATCGGAGCATCCTGCGGTGCGAAATGCCGTAAAAACAGGCATGGCTGAGCATGAATCCTCTTTTCCGGTTGTTTGTTTGGAAACATTGAGAACAAAATTAAAATATCATTATTTATTCTAAAAAAAGAGAAATGCCCCTTGATTTTATTTCTTTTTCGCGTATAATTAATATACACATAAAGATACAAGTATGATACAAGTAACAAAAAAAGATTTTTGATACTGCAATGATTTGACTACGCTTTTTGCAAGAGATGTCATTCATCCGATGTTTCCGGTTTGCTCCCGAAACATTACAGTGTGGATCATGGCGGCAGAATGCAGATGTCATTCACAAAAAATAGAGACAAATGGGAGTGAAAATTTTCATGAGACGGTTGTATATTGAAAAGAAATTCTTTTTTTTCATTCTGCTTTTCATTGCAGCATTCTTCTTTTTTGCATCAGAATCAGACGCGGAACCGCAGGAGGTGGAAAAAATGGAGTTGCATGGCGTATGCTTTGATATCGACGGAACCTTGACAACCCATGTCATGGGATATCATCCCGTCGGCTATTTCGAATTCATTCTTGCCGGAATGCTCTGCCGGAAAGGATGTCTGCCCGTCAACGCGCTGGAACAAGTCTCCCAGGCGGAAAATACCGTTATGGAAGCGGACCCTTTTCTTGCGGCGGAATATCTGGGGCTGGACCGTAAGGAATACCGGGAAGAATTGATGCGTTATCAGGAAAAATACCTGTATCGGCACCCGGATACGCTCCAGCTCCTTACGTTCTTCGCCCGCCATGGCATACCCGTCTACATTACGACCAACAACACAAAAGCACGTGCGGAAACAGTTCTCGAGTTTCTCGGAATCAGACGGAAGATTCAAAAAATCTACACTCCGCAGATGACAGGGGCACGGAAAAAATCCGAGGACTTCTGGAAGTATGTAATTTCCGATACGGAAATTGCCGGAAAGAATCTGGCTGTCATAGGAGATGAGGAAATCTCCGATTCGCAAGTGCCGCTTCATGCGGGATTCGGCATGTCCTGCCTGCTCCCGGAAAAGAGAGAACGAGAACAACTGCCAATAGACTGGCTGGTGCAAAAAGTGAAAGCGACCTGTATGCTGCGCAAATCCGCCACAAAAAATCCGGGCTCCCGGAATTTTTCCCGGAACATGCATCCCACGACTGCCATCCCCGGCGAAACGGGATATTCCGCCGAATAAACACTGCTGTCTTAAAAATAAGGAAAAAAGAAATGGAAAAACTCCCGGGAAACAAGTTGGAAACGCAGGCATTCCGCATAAAGAGCAGAGAAGGTATCACCTCCTGTCTGCTCTTCTTATTCCGCAGGAACGAAACAAGAATTTTCACTCTAATTGAGCTCCTCATGAGGAAAAGTTGTAAGAGGGGTATTTCATTCCGGCAACGGCAAGACAGTG
>DXVA01000237.1 GCA_019408975.1 Lentisphaeria bacterium
TGTAGCCGACGGCGAGTTTTGCGGCGAATTTCGCAATCGGGAAGCCCGTGGCTTTCGACGCGAGGGCGGAGGAACGCGAGACACGCGGGTTCATTTCAATGATGACCATGCGCCCGTTTCTGGGATTGAGTCCCCACTGAACATTGGAACCGCCCGTTTCGACGCCGATTGCGCGCATGACGGCGAGCGATGCATCGCGCATTTTCTGGTATTCGCGGTCGGTCAGCGTCTGGGCGGGGGCGACCGTGATGCTGTCGCCGGTGTGCACGCCCATCGGATCGAGGTTTTCAATGGAGCAGATGATGACCGCATTGTCCTTTTTATCGCGCATGACTTCGAGTTCGAACTCTTTCCATCCGAGCAGGGATTCTTCGATGAGAACCTCCGAATTCATGCTGGCTGTAAGCCCGCGCGTAACGATTTCATGGAAATCGTCCATGTTGTATGCGATGCCGCCGCCGGTTCCTCCGAGGGTGAAGCCGGAACGTATGATCAGCGGGAAACTGCCGATTTCATCTGCTATTTTGAGCGCTTCCTCCATTGTGTGCGCGGAACCGCTTTTCGGCAGGTCGAGCCCGATATTGCGCATGGTCTCCTTGAACAGTTCGCGGTCCTCCGCGCGGCGGATGACTTCGGCATCGGCGCCGATCATTTCGACGCGGTAACGGCCGAGAATGCCGGAATCGTAAAGTTCGAGAGCCAGATTGAGAGCGGTCTGACCTCCGAGTGTCGGCAGAATTGCGTCGGGACGTTCGCGGCGGATGATTTCATGCAGGATGTCTTTAGTAAGCGGTTCGATGTAGGTCCGGTCCGCGAAATCGGGGTCGGTCATAATCGTCGCGGGATTGCTGTTGACCAGAATGACTTCGTAACCTTCTTCCTTGAGAGACTTGCAGGCCTGGGTTCCGGAGTAATCGAATTCGCAAGCCTGTCCAATGACGATTGGCCCCGAACCGATCAGCATGATTTTCTTGATGTCGTTTCTTTTTGGCATAATGAACGTTCCAGCTTAGAGGATTTTCAGCAGTTTGGCATTTTTGCATGGGACCGAAAAATTCCATGTAAAAATTAGAGAGAAGCCAACTTGCTTTTCAAGAGAAAATAATATACATTCATTCCGCCTTTTTTCCATAGGCGAATCAAAAAATCATGGAATATCCTTGTCGAGCGGATTGAACCGTTCGGCGGGGGATTTCGTGTTGCGCACGACCAACTTACGCAATCGGAGCGAAGCCACCTGCACCATGATATTTTTGGAAAACGGCAAAACGGCTTATATTCCGACTTCCTTTTTTGCCTGAATGAAAGCCTGAACCGCGAATTCAAGGTCCGCACGGGAATGAGCGGCGGAAATCTGTGTGCGTATCCGCGCTTCGCCTTTCGGAACTACAGGATAGTAAAATCCTGTCACATAGACTCCTTTTTCCAGCAGGTTTGCCGCCATTTTCTGTGCGAGAACTGCGTCACCGAGCATGATCGGGACGATCGGGTGAATTCCCTCCTTGATCGTGAACCCTGCTTTTTTCATGGCATTACGGAAATACTGCGTGTTTTCCTGAAGTTTTTTACGGAGATCGGGGGAATCCGCCGCAAGTTCCAGCGCTTTCAGCGAAGCGCAGACCACTGCCGGCGGAACCGTATTGCTGAACAGGTAGGGACGGGAGCGCTGACGCAGAAGATCAATGATCTCCCTGCGTCCGGATGTGTATCCCCCGCTGGCGCCGCCGAGCGCTTTGCCGAGGGTGCCGGTGATGATATCCACGCGCCCTTCGACGCCGCAGTATTCGGAACTGCCGCGACCGTGTTCCCCGACGAAACCGACTGCATGGGAATCGTCCACCATGACCAGCGCATCATACTTATCCGCGAGATCGCAGATCCCTTTCAGATTCGCAATGTAGCCGTCCATGGAAAATACGCCGTCTGTGGCGATGAGTTTGAAACGTGCGCCGAAGGCGGCTTTCAGCTGTTCCTCAAGATCCGCCATGTCATTGTTTTTGTAGCGGAAACGCTGTGCCTTGCAGAGGCGGACGCCGTCGATGATGCTTGCATGGTTCAGAGCGTCGCTGATGATGGCGTCTTCAGGTCCGAGCAGAGTCTCGAAAAGCCCGCCGTTCGCATCGAAGCAGGAACCGTAGAGAATCGTATCCTCCGTGCCGAGAAACGCGGAGATTTTCTGTTCCAGTTCCTTATGAATATCCTGCGTGCCACAGATGAAACGGACGGAGGAAAGCCCGTATCCGCGTTTCGCCGTCCCTTCCTGCGCGGCTTTGATGACTTCGGGATGATCCGCAAGCCCGAGGTAGTTGTTGGCGCACATGTTCAAGACCTGTTTTCCGCCTTTGACCTCGATTTTTGCATTTTGCGGACTGGTGATGATCCGTTCCGTCTTGTAGAGCCCCGCATTGCGGATGCCTTCGAGTTCCTGCTGCAAATGTTTCCGGAAATTCTGATACATGTTTTACTCCTCCCAGTTGAGAATTACTTTGCCGGATTTGCCGGAACGCATGGCGTCGAAGCCTTTCTGGAAATCCGTGTAGTGGAAATGATGCGTGATGACCGGTGAAATGTCAAGCCCGGATTCGAGCATACTGCTCATTTTATACCAGGTTTCAAACATTTCGCGTCCATAGATGCCTTTCAGGGTCAGTCCGTTGAAGATGATCTTGTCCCAGTCCACCTGTGCCTGATTCGGAAGAATGCCGAGGAGGGCGATCTTGCCTCCGTGGCACATGACGTCGATCATGCTGCTCAGCGCAACGGGGCTTCCCGACATTTCCAGCCCGACGTCGAATCCTTCTTTCATCTTGAGTTCCGCCATGACATCGGTCAGCTTTTCGCGTTTTGTGTTGACGGTGCGCGTGATCTTCATCTTTTTCGCCAGCTCCAGACGGTCGTCGTTGATGTCCGTGATGACGACATAACGTGCTCCGGCATGTTTTGCAATTGCCGCCGCCATGATGCCGATCGGCCCCGCGCCGGTGATGAGGACATCTTCTCCGAGGAGATCGAAGGAAAGCGCCGTATGCGTCGCATTCCCGAGCGGGTCGAAACAGGCGAAATAATCGGTCGGGATGTCAGGGTTGCAGTGCCAGATGTTCGTGACCGGGATGCAGAGGTATTCCGCAAATGCGCCCTGACGGTTGACTCCCACTCCGCTTGTGGCATTGCAGAGGTGACGGCGCCCGGCGAGGCAGTTGCGACAGCGTCCGCAGACGATGTGTCCCTCGCCGCTGACCAGTTCGCCGATCTTCACGTCATGCACGTTGCTTCCGAAAGCGGCGACGTGCCCGACGAACTCATGCCCGATCACCATAGGTGTCCGGATGGTTTTCTGCGACCATTCGTCCCAGTTGTAGATGTGTACATCCGTCCCGCAGATCGCCGTCTTCTGAATTTTGATGAGAACGTCGTTGATCCCGTACTCCGGTACCGGGACGTCGCCGAGCGTCAGCCCCGGAGCGGCTTCTTTCTTGATCAATGCTTTCATGTGTTCCAATCTCCTTTGCCGGAAAAACGTAAAGATGAAAGAACGGATTGGACGGTGCGACGCGGCTTCCGGTGATCCGCTGTATCTTTTTCTCTCTGCGCCTTTTTCCTGTTTTTATTGTGAACCGAATTTGATATCATGAACCATGTTCATTATATTATACGTTGTAAAAACAGAATGTCAAGAGGGTTTGTTGAATATATTTAACAAAGTATGGTATTATAATGAACAAAATATCAGAAATCCCGGATTTGCCGGCTGTCGGAGTGAATGTTCACAAGGAGCGGCGCAGACAGCAGTTGTCGCTGGATGCGCTTGCCGCGGGAAGCGGCGTTTCCAAAGCGATGCTTTCACAGATCGAATCGGGAAAAGTGAATCCGACGGTTGCCACGATGTGGAAGATCGCCCACGCTCTGGGGGTTGATTTCGAACTGCTCCTGAAAGGGGAGGGGGGCAAGATCAAGAAATTCGAGGTGAACCGTGCGGACAGTATTACCTCTTTTACTACGGATCAATCCGGTACCGTATTCAAGGTGCTGTCTCCGATCAGCATGGCGGAAGAACTTGAATTTTATCAGGTTACGCTGGAACCCGGAAGCATTCACCGTTCCCAGCCTCATACGGACGGAACGGAGGAGTTCGTCACCGTTCTTTCGGGAGATGTCCGTGTCGCCGCAGGCAGGAACAGTGCGGAACTGCATCAGGGAGACTTTATCCATTACCAGAGCGATATAGAGCACTCGATTGAGAATATTTCCGGGACAAAGGCGGAAGTCTATATGATTGTCCGTTTTGCCGGGCGCTGATGACTCATGACGCATCCCGTAAACGGAAAAAGCCCGGCGGAAAACTGTTCCCGCCGGGCATGAAGACAACAGACGCCGCTTACTGTTTCCTGGAGAACTTGTCGTTCCACTCATTCAGTTTTTTAGCCGCGAGTTCACGTCCGCCGATACCGAAAGCGACAGCCGCCGCGACGCAGATTGCGCCGAGAACCATCGTAAAGGCTGTCGTGACGATTGCCCCGCCGATCTGCATTGTGTTCAGGGCGATTGCGCCTGTGAAGATCAGGACGACCACCTTGACCGCAAGGGAGAGGGTTTTGTTGTTTTCACCCTTGCTGACTGCATCGGAAGCCACGTTCGCCAGGAAAATGCCGATGAGCATTACGATGATGCCGAGCAGGATGTTTCCGCCGAAGGTCAGGAACTGGCGGAGAAGTCCGGCAAGTTCCGTGAATTCCAGAATATTGCACGCCGCGATTGCCGCAAGGAACATGATCGTGATCATGGTCAGCTTGCCTGCGACCTGCGAGGGTGTGACTGCCGCGTTTTCCTTGCTTACGCCGATTGCCGTGATGAGCCTGTTGAAACCGAAGCTTTCAAGAAGCTGGACAACGATTCCGCTGACGATTCCGCCGACGAGGAATGCCGCGAAGAGCAGAACAGCCGCGCCGATCACGTTGCCGGTTGCGTTCAGGATGAGGTTGAAGAAGCCGGAAACGGAATCCGTGAGAGCGTCGATCTTGAGTGCGGTCAGCGAGGAGATGATGACCGGAATCGCGACCAGCACGTAGGAGACCAGCCCGAGAAGCTGGGAAAGGGTCGATTTTTCTCCGAAGACCTTTCCGCATCCCGCCTGGCTGCCGAGTTCGTCGATACGCGCCGCGAAAGAGAGTCCGGAGACTGCTTTGCGCACGATTTTTGCCGCAAAAAGCCCGAGAATCAGAATCGCCGCAGCAGCAATGAGATTCGGTATGAATTCAAGGATTTTGGTCATCATCTTCTCAAGAGAGTCCGTGATTCCCTCGATCTTGAGTGCGCGGAGAATCGCCGGCAGGAAGAGCAGGAAGACGACATAGTAGATGGTCGAAGCTGTAATCTGGCTGATGGATTTTGAATTTTCCATGTGCGGCGCCAGTTTGTCGTCAAGCTTCAGTGTCCTGAATACGCTCAGCGAGGCGAATTTGATGACCGTTGCCACGACCCATGCGATGAATACAAGCAGTGCCGCGCCGATGATGTTTGCCGCGTAGTTCGTGATTTTGTCAACGAAGCTGGTGATCGGCTGAGCCGCTTCGTTGAGCTTCAGCACACTGAAGCAGCCGAGAATGGTGATGAGCAGAATGACGAAAAATACGATTCTGCTGATGACCAGTTCAATCTTCGCCCCTGCGTCGTTCCCGTCTTCGGGGATGCAGCCGGACAGTTTTTTGCCGACCTCGAACTTTTTCAGTACGAGAGCCGTGCGGTTGGAAAGGAGCACCGCCACCAGCCAGCCCACCAGCAGAAGCAGTAATGCCCCGATCAGTTGGAGAACATTGCTCTCCACGATCATTTTCCAGATGTTTTCGAAGAATTCTTCCATTTTGAAGATCTCCTTTGTGTTTTGTTGTTTCTGGTTAAGAACAAGGAATGGGGTAAAATAATATGAAATTCCGGAAAATAAAGTCGTTTTTATACAATTTTATCAATTTTTCTGCAAAAAATAAAATGGCGCAAATGAGTTGAAACAGGGGTTATTTCCTGTTGGAAAATACAAAATTATGGAATAAATGTTTTGATGATGCGTTTTTTTGCAGGGACAGTGCATTTTTCCGCACCGCCCCTGCGGTTTGGCGCTTACAGATATTCCGCCGCTGCTGCGGCAAGTTCGCTGCGTTCGCTCTTTCGCAGAGTGATATGCCCGTGAAGCGGCAGGTCTTTGAACCGTTCGACGATGTAGCTGAGCCCGTTGCTGGATGCGTCAAGATACGGATTGTCGATCTGTTCGGGATCGCCGGTCAGAACCATTTTCGTATCTTCTCCTGCGCGGCTGACTATGGTTTTCACCTCATGCGGAGTGAGATTCTGCGCTTCGTCGATGATGACGAACTGGTGCGGAATACTGCGTCCGCGGATATAAGTCAGCGCTTCAAGTTCAAGTTTGCCGGTCCGGATCAGCTCATCGACTTTCCGCTTGACGGATTCCCCGCGTTTTTCCGTGTGGAGGAGATAGTCCAGATTGTCGTAGATCGGCTGCATCCAGACACTCAATTTTTCATTTTTGTCACCGGGAAGGTAGCCGATGTCTCTGCCGAGGGGGATGATCGGGCGCGATACCAGGATATCCTCGAACAAAGCATCGCGGAGCACCTGCTGGAGAGCCGCCGCCAGAGCCAGCAGAGTTTTGCCGGAACCCGCCTGTCCGACCAGGGTTACGACCTGAATCGCCGGGTCCATCAGAAGCTGGAGCGCGATACGCTGTTCCCGGCTGCGGGGTTTGATGTTCCAGACGCTGTCCCCGGGAAGTTCATGCGGCATGGAGAGTTTTCCGTCGCGGTAGATGCCGATGGCGGATTTCGTGCCGCTCTTCATGGTCAGGAACTCATTCGGATGCAGTGCCAATCCGTTCGGCACTTCAATGGATCTGTTTTTGTAGAAATCATCGATGGTCTGCGGATCGACTTCCGTTTCGGATGTGCCGGAGTAGAGCTCGTCAAATTTTACGGTCTGGCATTCGAAATCCTGAACAGGAATGCCG